>JAEINW010000136.1 GCA_016342715.1 Salinivirgaceae bacterium
TGATAATTACAAATAAATTAATAAAAAAAAAGCTGTGTATAAAAAATAGATTTGGATTACAACATAGAAGGCTCTTTTGTGGAAAATCACTAAAGAGTCAAGTATAAAAAGGAACGAAAACGGGAAAAGTTAAAAATCAGCATTACCCCAACCCTAAAGGGAGTCTGATTTTTAACGTTTTCTCCTGCCTACCGGCAAGGCAGGCTTTAGGGCTAGGCTAAAAAATGTTGATAATCTTAATTCAAATGCTTTTTATACTGAACTTAATAAATAAAAAAAACATATTTTGTTAAAAACAGTATTCAGTCCACAATCGGTAGCCAAATAACTGACTGAGGACTGAAGACTGCCTACTAATCGTAAAGCAGATTGTGAACTTTTTTATAAGTTAAAGCTGAAGTTAATGCTTCGGTTTTTTTATGCTTTATAGTTGCATTATTTTATGGGTTTAAATTTGGGTTAAACCTTTTTCTTCTTTATTTTCGACTCACATTTTTTTCAAATGAAAAACGATTATCAATACATAATTATAGAGGGAAATATTGGGGCTGGAAAAACAACCCTGGCATCGAAAATTGCAATGGATTATAATGCCAAATTAGTATTGGAACAATTTCAGGACAACCCCTTTTTACCCAAGTTTTACAAAGAACCCGATCGCTATAGTTTCACCTTGGAATTATCATTCTTGGCAGCCAGATACAAACAATTAAACGACGAAATTTCATCGAAAGATTTATTTAAAAACTTTACAATTGCCGATTATTATTTCGTAAAATCTTTAATCTTCTCACGATCAACACTTGAGGAAGATGAGTATAATTTGTACCGACAGTTGTTTAATATTATTTATCAGCAGCTTCCTTTACCTAATATATATGTGTATTTGCATGCAAGTCCCGAAAAATTATTGCAAAATATAAAAAGTAGGGGGAGAGATTATGAAGCTGGTATAACACTTGAATATTTAGCAAATATTCAAAAAAGTTATTTTGATTATTTTAAAAGCGAAAATAGATTTCCGATATTAATAGTTGATACAGGTAATTCGGATTTTGTAAAAAACCAAGCAGATTATAATAAAATTATAGAAACTATATTTAACAATACATACTCTAACGGAATTAATAGAATTTTTTTGGAGTAAATAAATAACTTTGTTAAAAAGAAAACATCATGAGTAATAAAGTCGCTATATTTCCAGGATCCTTTGATCCTTTTACAATAGGACATGAATCAATTGTTGTTAGAGCCTTGCCATTATTTGATAATATAATTATTTCTATAGGCACTAATTCTACAAAAATGGGGTTTTTATCTATTAAAGAAAGAATTGAACTTATTAAAAATGTTTTTAAGAACGAACCTAAAATTTCAGTGGAAGCTTACGAAGGTTTGACTGTTGATTATTGTAAAAAAGTTAATGCGCAGTACATGTTGCGTGGAATTAGAACAGCAGCCGATTTTGAGTATGAGCGTGGGGTAGCACAAATGAATAAATTAATGCTGCCTGAGGTTGAATCGGTGTTTTTGTTAACAACTGCTGAGTTGACACCTGTTAACAGTACCATTGTTCGCGATATTTTAAGGCATGGTGGCGATGTAAAACAATTTTTACCTAAAGGAGCTAATATTTTTGAACTTTTAAGCAAACGATCAAAAAAATAATATGGCCAAGCAAATTGTATATTTAATATTTGTTTTCTTATTTATTGGACAGGCAAAAGCCGACACTTTAACTGTGATTTACGGAACCAACTTAGCCTATGTAAATCAGGTGGTTGAATTAAATAGCTACAAGGATTTAATTACAAAAACTGTTCAAATAATTGCACAAGATACCGTTGATTCTTTGGGTAATTTCAAATTTAGTTTTGAATTAGAAAACACACAATTAGTACAAGTTCAGCTAGGTATTTACAATGCAATAATGTACGTTGAGCCAAAAAAAACCTATCAGGTTGCGTTTCCTGAATATAAACCAAAAACAAAAGCTGACATTTTAAACCCTTATTTTAAGCCTGTTGAAATTTATTTGGGTATTGTAAATCGAGACACTTTAGAATTGAACTATTTAATTACCGATTTTAACGAACAATATCATCGCTTTATTGATCAGCATTATTATGCAGTAATAAAGAATCCTAGAGGCGAAATGGTAGATTCACTTATAAATAATATTGAAAATACTTTTGGTAAAATTAATAATGAATTTTTTCAGAATTACCGATTATATAAATATGCTTGGTTGAAATATATAAGCGTAATGCGCGACTATCGATACATAGTTCGTGAATACTTTAATGACCAAGAATTGCTTTATCAAAATCCAGCGTATATGGATTTGTTCAATCAGATTTTTACAAATTATCTTTCATTTTATATGACTAAAAAGGAGGGGGAAAGAATATTTTCTGATATTGCTTTTGCCAAAAGTCCGAAATATGTAAAAGAATCATTTTCAAACAATTTAGTGTTACTCAATGACACATTACAAGAATTGGTATTACTAAAAGGCTTGCAGGATGCTTTTTATACCAAAGATTTTCCAATACCAAGTTTGCTTATAACCTTAGATTCTATTGCAAATTATTCAAACATAAAATACCATTGTGAGCTAGCAAAAAGTATTCGAACAAAAGTTCTTAAAGCAAAGGTTGGCTTTGATGCTCCACAATTTTTATTGTATGATGCCGATAGTGTTTTGAGAAAAAATAAAGATTATTTATCAAATTATGTGTATTTGAATTTTATTTCAATTGAAAGCTATTCGTGCCAAGAGGAACTTGTTGTTCTAAAACAAGTATATGAAAAGCACACCAACGATTTTAAAGTAGTTACCATTTCAATTGATAATGATTTTAATAGAGTGGTAAAATACTTTAACGATAAAGAATACCATTGGATATTATTGGATGGGAGTGCTAATGAAAAATTGATAACTGATTTTAAAGTTCGTGCCTATCCATCATATTGTTTAATAAATCCTGAAGGAAAAATAGAAATGAGTCCAGCACCTTCGCCTTCTGAAAATTTTGAGTGGTATTTTTTTACTTTGCTTCAGGGGAAAAAGAGTAATCGGCATCGATAAATGCATGTACAACATCTTTAATCGAAGGATATGCTTTATCCATTAATGTTGGAATTTTCGATTTTTTTACCCATTTAGCATCTGTAATTCCTTCTTCTGTTTGTGGAATTAAAGGTTCGTGTCCTGTGTAATTCATTAGATACCAATAGCTTGGTTTTAATATCATTCCCGATTTTACTTTGTATGAATGATAGGTGGTAATAAGTTCCGAAACTATTTTTAATTGTGATATTCCGCATTCTTCAGAAACTTCGCGAATGGCTGCATGTTTTTTCTTTTCATCTTTTTCAATATGTCCTTTGGGTAAATCCCAAAAACCTTTGCGCTTAATAAAAAGAATTTCATTGTTTTTATTAATAACCAGTCCGCCCGCTGCTTTTCTAACTTCAAAATGTTTTTTGAATTGTTTCCACCCCAAGCTTAAATCTTTAAAAACAAAGCAAAGTTCAAGCTTGCTGGCTGAAGCATATAATAATTTTATGGCACTTCCAATTTCTATGGGCGATGGATTTACTATTTGGTTGGAACAATTTGGTGATTTTGTTCCTTTGTTTGTAATATAAACCCTATTGTTGTTGAAAAAAACTTTATACTTTTGTGGCATGATAACAAATAATGAAGTTGCAAAAAATGTGGCAAATCACCTGTTGCAAATAAAGGCAATAAAATTGTCACCATCAAATCCATTTACGTGGGCATCGGGTATGAAATCGCCCATTTACTGCGATAACCGAAAAACACTTTCTTTTCCAGAGGTTCGCAAGCATGTATGTGATGCTTTTGCCCAACGAATAAAAGAGCTGTACCCCGATGTTGAAGTTATTGCTGGAGTTGCTACCGGAGCTATTGCTCAAGGTGTTTTAGTTGCTGAAGCGTTAAATCTTCCATTTGTGTATGTTCGCGCAGGAGCAAAATCTCACGGATTAGAGAATCTGGTTGAAGGGCATCTTGAAAAAGGGAAAAAAGTCGTGGTAATTGAAGATTTAATTTCAACGGGTGGTAGCAGTTTGAAGGCGGTTGAGGCTTTACGTGAAGCTGGTTCAAATGTGTTGGGACTGTTAGCTATTTTTACCTATGGATTCAAAAAAGCAGTTGATAATTTTGCAAATGCAAAGTGTGAATGTCACACTTTAAGTTCTTATGAAACTATGATTGAAATTGCTCTTGAAACGGGGTATGTTCAAAATAGTGAAATTGATTTACTTAAAAGATGGAGAGAAAATCCTGATTCTTGGATGTAATATTTATTATTTAAAATAAAATATAAACGAATGGATATTGAAAGTAGAGTTGGTAAAATTCAAGCGAATCAAGAAAAAGTTTATGCGCTAATTTCCGATTTTAGTAATTTAGGTAATTATGTGCCTCATGATAAGGTAAACGATTTTACATCGGATACCGATAGCTGCAGTTTTACCGTTGACACCATTGGAAAATTTGGTATGAAGATTATTGAGAGGGAACCCACAAAAACGGTAAAAATCGCAAATGACGACAGCGTACCATTTAAATTTAATTTGTGGATTCAGTTAAAAGAAGTTGCTGAAAACGATACCAGAGTTAAGGTTACGCTGAAGGCTGATTTGAATCCAATGTTAAAAATGGTAGCAAAAAAACCACTTACCCAATTTGTTGATACGCTTTTGGATAAATTAGAAATGATTAAATAATTCAAAGCTGGGTTACGCTCAGCTTTTTTTATATCACAAATTCTACTTCTTTAAAATAGAATTTTCGCAGTTCACCTTTAGTTGTTTTTAGAACCATTTGCCCATCTTCTTCTATAGATTTTATTTTTGCATGAAAGGTTTCATTTTCAGCTGTGAAATCATAAAAGCCTGTATTCCTGTATAAATCATTAAAATAGCTATCGTTTATTTTATCAAACCAGCCGTCTTGCAATATTTCATACCAAATGTTGATTTGTGAAATTATATTTGCTAACATTTCTGGCAAATTAAATTCTTTATGAAAAATATTCTTTAGCGACATTGGGTTTGGGGCATCGCTATAAAATAGTTCTTGATTAACGTTTAAGCCAATTCCAATAATAGAGTAGTTTAATTTGTTTCCCAGAAGTTGATTTTCAATTAATATGCCTGCAATTTTTTTGTCGAGATAATAAATATCGTTGGGCCATTTAATGGTGAATTTTTTATTGAGACTATTTAAATAATCAACAATACCCAACGAAACCACTTTGGAAATTAGAAACATTTTATCTGCTGGTAAAAATTCAGGTTTTAATAACAGACTAAAGGTTAGATTTTTTTTCGCTTCGCTTTCCCACGAATTAGCTCCTTGACCTTTTCCATTGGTTTGATCTTTTGCTAGTACAACGATACCTTCAGGTAAAATTTCACTCGACAGCAGATTTTTTAAATAAGCATTGGTCGAATCGGCTTGTTTTAGTTCAATTAAGGTTGTCTTATTCATGCTAAAAGTTTTTATTAAACAGCAATTAATTTATTTTTTATGGCATACATAATAAGGTTTGCCGTATTTTTTGAATTTGTTTTGCTTAATAAATTTGCGCGGTGCTTATCAACGGTTCTTTTACTTATAAATAGGCCATCAGCAATTTCTTGATTTGAAAGACCTTTGCATATTTCTTCAAGTACTTGAAGTTCACGTTTTGACAGATTGGCTGATTCAATTTCGGCTTCTTTGTGAGGTTTAAAGTTTTTAATAACATTATAGAGTAATTCCTGAGAGAAAAAACTGCTGCCTTTTTCAACCTGCAGAATAGCTTCAATTACTTCATTTATTTCACTGTTCTTTAACAAAAAGCCTTTTACTCCTGCATTTATCATTTTGTAGTAATAATCTTCTTCACCAAACATCGATAAAGCAATAATTTTTAGATTGGGATATTTTTCATTGGCAATTTGAGTAGCTTCAATACCATCCATTACTGGCATGTTAATGTCCATTAATACAATGTCGGGCATTGTCAATTCTAAGCTTTCAATAAACTCTTTGCCATTGTTTGCTTCACTTACAACCTTTATTTGAGGATTTGCGTTCAGAAGCATTTTTAAACCATTTCTAAATAATGCATGATCGTCAACCAATGATATTTTAATTTTTGCCATATTCAGTTTAAAAAATTAGTTCAACCTTACTTTTATTAATGCACTTAAGCCTTCGTGAGGAAAACTATTTAAAATAAAAACTCCATTTATCGATTTAATTCTTGATGATATATTTGAAAGTCCCATTCCTATATATTGTTCCTCGATTTTATTTTCAGGAGAAAAGCCAATACCATTATCGTGATATTGAATAGTTAAAGTTCGTAAATGTTTTGATATTTTTATAGTCACAGTATTCGCTTTTGCATGTTTTAGAGTATTGTTTATTAGTTCGCAAGTTGCTCTGTATAAAATTATCTCGGTATTATGATCAAACCTTTCGTTCTCAATATTACTTTCAATGTTAATTTGTATGCTTTTGGCCTGATTGATTTTATGTGTGAAATTTTTAAGTGCACTTACAAATCCAAAATTTGTCAATACGTGAGGACTTAAATTGTTTGAAATTTCCTTAATGCTAGTAATGGCTTCATCGTTTACCATATTTGCGTTTTTCAATATATCAGAGCTTGTTTTTTCAGTAACCATATTTATTAATGCCGAAATCGACATTTTTACGGTTGAAAGTAAAGGTCCCAAGCCGTCGTGTAAATCTTTTGCAAAACGTTTTCTTTCTTTTTCTTCGGTTTGAATAATAGCATTCAGTAATCTTTTTTCCGATCTCGATCTTTCAATTTCAGCTCTTTTAAGCGCATAAAATATTTCACCAATTAAAAACACACCTGCTGTGAAAAGGAATGAAATGGCTACACCTAGCCAATCGTCAGCCATTGTTAGGTAAAACGAAAAATCATCTTGTAAAAACTGAATTAATTTAATGGATCGTTTAATGGCCATTAATAAAAAGCCTAAGGATATAAGAACCCATGATGCTCTGTATTTTGTAACTCGCATTAAGCGCAGAGCAAATATTGCAGCAATAAGTTGTAAAATAATTGAAATTAATAGCGCAACGAGTCTTAACATTATTTTTTTTTCAAAAATATAACATATTGTTGTGTTTATTTGGCTTATTGGCCAGAATAAATGAAAAATAGTTTAGTAAAAGCCATTTTCTTAAATTTATAGCAATAAAAATGTTTTATTTTGTGCTTAAATACATGTCAATATTTCTACTTTTATCAGTATAATATTTTTGAGCAGTAACAATGGCATAATAATATTTGATAAATAGCTAATCTTATTGCTTCAAAATATGGGCATTGTATTTGTAATCACAGAGCTTTGAATTATATTCGAAGTTTAAAAATAGTATCTTTAGGGCAAATAAACAGATATGGCAAAAAGAAAACAACAGAATACTTTAAAAGACGTTATTTTAGAAGCTGTTTTGGAAAAAAAAGGACAAGAAATTAAAGTTTTGGATCTAAGGGATGTGCAGCAATCTATTGCTGATTATTTTATTATTTGTCATGGGAATTCAAACACACAGGTTGATTCTATTTCTGATTTTATAGAAAGGCAAGCAAGAACAGAATTAGATGAAAAATTGTTACATAAAGAAGGTTCTGAAAATTCTCAATGGGTGCTTTTAGATTATGGTGATATTGTTATACACGTTTTTTTAGAAGAATACAGAAGGTTTTATAATCTTGAGGATTTATGGGCCGATGCGAAAATTGAACTTATTGAAGAATAAATTATATTACATACATAGATGAGCGAAGAAAAAAAACATAATAAAGACTTTGGTTTTGGGAAAAAATTCGGGGGTGACTCTAAGGATGGAGATAAAAAACCAAAATTCAATATAACATGGGTTTACGGAATTGTTGCAGTGGTACTTTTTAGTATGCTGTTTTTTGATTTTGGAAGTAGCCCAACTGAAATTACTTGGAATAGATTTGAGCAAAAAATGTTACGATCGCATGACGTTGAAAAAATTGTAATTGTAGCAACGCAAAACCTTCCAATTGCTGAAATTTATATTAAAGCAGATCGTTTAGACTCGCCTGAGTATATTGATATTAAGAAACAAAATAGCTCAGTAGGAGTTGCAGGAGCACATTATTTCTTTTCTGGTGGATCTATTGAAAGTATAGAAGATAGGTTAAGAGATGCCATGAAGGATTTTGATCAAAAAGATAAAGTCTCGGTTAGTTTTGAAAAACGAGAAAATAATTTTGGTAGAGCTGTTGAATGGTTAATTTTCCCATTGTTGCTAATCGGTGTCTGGCTATTTATTTTTCGCCGTATGGCAGGTCCCAATGGAGCAGGGAGTCAAATCTTTAACATTGGAAAATCAAAAGCAAAAATATTTGATAAAGAAGGTGCTGAAATTAAAGTTGATTTCAAAGATGTGGCAGGCCTCGCAGAGGCTAAAGTAGAGGTTATGGAAATTGTAGACTTTCTAAAAAAACCTGACAAATACACTTCTTTGGGTGGTAAAATTCCTAAAGGAGCTTTATTAGTTGGACCTCCTGGAACCGGAAAAACCTTATTGGCCAAAGCTGTAGCGGGTGAGGCACATGTTCCTTTTTTCTCAATGTCGGGTTCCGATTTTGTTGAAATGTTTGTTGGCGTGGGTGCATCTAGAGTTCGTGATTTATTCAAACAAGCAAAGGAGAAAGCTCCTTGTATTATCTTTATTGATGAAATTGACGCTATTGGCCGTGCTCGTGGAAAAAATCCAAATATGGGAGCAAATGATGAACGTGAAAATACGCTTAACCAATTGTTAACAGAAATGGATGGTTTTGGTACCAATAGCGGAGTAATTATTTTAGCAGCAACTAACCGTGCCGATATTCTTGATAGGGCTTTACTTCGTGCCGGAAGGTTCGATCGTCAAATACATGTTGAACTGCCAGACCTGAATGAAAGAAGGGAAATATTCAAAGTTCATATGCGCCCATTAGTCAAATTAGGACCTAACGTAAATGCAGATACTCTTGCCAAACAAACTCCCGGATTTAGCGGTGCTGATATTGCAAATGTTACCAATGAGGCAGCATTAATTGCCGCAAGAAAAAATAAACAACGAGTAGAAAAACAAGATTTTTTAGATGCCATTGATAGGATAATTGGTGGCCTTGAAAAGAAAAATAAAATCATTTCAATTGACGAGAAAAAAACCATTGCTTATCATGAGGCTGGTCACGCAACGGTTAGTTGGGTTCTTGAACATGCAAACCCATTAATAAAAGTAACTATTGTGCCACGTGGAGCTGCTCTTGGAGCTGCTTGGTACTTGCCCGAAGAAAGACAACTTACCACAAAAGAGCAAATGTTAGATGAAATGTGTGCTACTCTTGGAGGCAGAGCTGCTGAAGAATTATTCTTTGGCCAAATTTCAACAGGTGCTTTAAACGATTTAGAAAAAATTACTAAGCAGGCTTATGCTATGGTTTCATATTATGGAATGAGTGATAAAATTGGGAATATAAGTTTCTATGATTCAACGGGGCAAAGCGATTATTATTTTGGAAAACCATATAGTGAGCAAACAGCCAAGTCAATTGATGATGAGGTTAAAGAAATAATTGATATTGCTTATGTAAGAGCAAAAGAATTATTGAGTAAATATAAAGAACAACACAATAAATTGGGTGAGCTATTGCTTGAAAAAGAGGTGATATTCTCTGAAGATTTAGAAAAGGTTCTTGGACCAAGACCTAATGGTAAAACACCTTATAGTTCCGATGATGATATCGTTGTTAATGAGCATGATCAGGATGAACAAAAAGATAGTATTGAGCCAGAGGGAAAAAAAGAAGTTGATTCGAAAGAGTAATTAATGGATAACAACTGGAAAAGTATTTTTACTACCGGAACTTTGTATTTAGCAGAAATAGTTAAAAATATTTTAGAAGATAATGAAATTGAGGCTGTCTTGTTGAATAAACAAGATAGTCTTTATCTTTTTGGCGATATTGAGGTTTATGTGAAAGCAGATGATGTCATAAGAGCCAAGTTTTTAATTAAAGAGTTTTAAATTTTTGTTTTTATTGAATAGTACTTATACTAATGGCTTTTAAACAAATGGTTAAATGAATAATTTTTTTACAAGAACACTTACAGGCTTTCTTTTTGTATTGGTTTTAATTGGAAGTATCCTTTTTCATTCCTTAACATTTGCCTTGCTTTTTTTATTGATTAATATTATTGCTCTCAATGAATTTTACACAATAAGTAAACTCACCAGAGCAAAACCACAACTAATTTATGGTGCTATAGTTGGAAGTTTGATATTTATTGCTGGATTTGTTTCAAACAATTTCCAATTGGGTAATTCCTTAACTCTGTTGTCAATTCCTTTAATTTTATTTGTTTTTGTTTGGGAACTTTACAGAAAACATAAATACCCTGTTTTAAATATTGGGGTTACTTTATTTGGTTTGTTCTATGTTACATTGCCATTGTTTCTACTAAATTATTTAGTGTTTTTTGATAAAGAATATAGCGGAAAGATTCTTTTGGGAATATTTATTCTAATATGGGTTTCTGACACAGGAGCATATTTGTTTGGTGTTACACTAGGTCGGCATCGTCTTTTCGAAAGAATTTCTCCAAAAAAATCGTGGGAAGGATTTTTAGGCGGAGCCTTGCTTGCCTTTGGTTCATCATTTCTTATATCAAAATATTTAGGAGTCTTAAATCTACAACATTGGATAGTGATATCATTAATTGTTGTTGTTTTTGGAACATTAGGAGACTTAGTGGAATCGCTAATTAAAAGAAGTATTGGAATTAAGGATTCAGGTAAAATATTGCCAGGTCATGGAGGAATTTTAGATAGATTTGATAGTTTATTGTTTGCAATTCCAGTAATTTTCACATATTTGTATTTTTTTTTATAATAATCTTTATTTCAATTTCTAAAAATATTTTGTATGAGAATTCATAAAGCTGGTTTTGGAATCATTGCAATTGCTTTTGTTTTGTTTGGAGGTATGATCGGAGGACTGTATTGTTTTTCCTCCTCAACACTTTTATTATCAATTGTTACTATTGTATTGTCAATAGTAATGTTATTTATACTACGATTTTTTCGTCACCCAAAAAGGAAGATTCAATTTACTGAAAATGAGGTTTTTTGTCCCGCTGACGGTAAGGTGGTTGTTATTGAAGAAATTGATGAAAAAGAATTTATTAAAGATAAAAGAATTCAAGTTTCAATATTTATGTCTGTTTGGAATGTTCACATAAATTGGTTCCCAATAATAGGAAAGGTTTTAAATTCGGCACATTTTAATGGTCGATATATGGCTGCGTGGTTGCCAAAAGCATCCGTCGAAAATGAAAGATCAGTGGTTATTATGGAAACTATTAAGGGTGAAAAAATAATGATCAAACAGATTGCAGGAGCATTAGCTCGTAGAATTATTACTTATTCTACAGGAGATAAGATAGTTAAACCAGGTGATCAGTTAGGGTTTATTAGATTTGGATCGCGAGTTGATGTTTTATTACCGCTTAATTCAAAAATAATGGTTGAATTAAATCAAAAAGTTAAAGGGGGTATAACAAAACTTGCCGAACTAAACTAATTTGTTATTTTTCGTAAGACTGCTTTTAAATAGAAAAAAAAAATACGATTCTATTGTCATATTAAATAATAGAAATATAAATTTGCCTCTTAATTATTAATAATCAAAATTATTCAAAAAATGGCTTATAAAATTACAGAAGATTGTATAGCTTGTGGTACTTGTATAGCAGAATGTCCAGTAGAAGCTATTTCTGAAGGTGATATCTACGTTATTGACGCTGATACTTGTACTGATTGTGGTACTTGTGTTGAAGTTTGTCCTGTAGAAGCAATTATCCCTGCAGAATAAAAAACTTAAAAATAAAAGCAAAAAGTCCATTGAAAAATGGGCTTTTTGTTTTTTAGTGAATTGATAATAAGTTTTAATCGAATAATTATTGTAAAAGATTATAATTCTTCATCAATAAATGCTATTAGTAGTATATTTGTGCTAATAAAATAAAAAACTTTGCAAATACATAATAAATGATATTTAGTAAAAAATACACACCACGTTGGATCGTTTTCCTTATTGATATATTTATTTGTATAGCATCTATTTCATTAGCCTATTTATTGCGCTTTGATTTCAATATTGATCAAATGCAAAAAACAAATGTTGCGTCGCTTTCGCAAAATGTGTTATTGGTTATTGGTGTAAGAATAATTAGTTTTCTAATTGCAAAAACCTATTCAGGAATTGTAAGATATACTGGTATTAAAGACGCTCAACGAATATTAGTTACGGTGTTATCGGGTAGTGCTTTTATTATGGTTGTTAGTGTTTTGAGTAGACATTTGAATTTCACAACTGCCAATATAGTTCCTGTATCGGTAATAATCATTGATTTTTTTACAACTGTATTTTTCATGACATCCTTAAGATGGTTAGTAAAAGCTGTTTTTACGGAATTAAGAACAGGCGCTATGAAAATTAAAAAGGCTGCTGTTTACGGAACAGGATCTGCTGCGGTTGCTGCTAAGAATACTTTAGAACAAGACTTTGATACAAGATATAAGGTAATAGCCTTTTTTCAAGATGGTGAAACAAGAATTAGGAAACAATTGGAAGGGACTCGCATTTATTCTGCCTCAAAAATTGAGAAAATTATTGTGAAGCAAGAAGTTGATTATTTAATTTTGGCTAAACCCTTCGAATCGATTGAAGAAAAAACCAATTTAATTGAGTTGTGCTTAGTAAATAATGTTCGAGTATTATCAGTTCCAAGTGTCGATAGTTGGATTAATGGTGAGTTAAGTTCAAAACAAATTAAGCAAGTAAAAATTGAGGATTTACTAGAACGAAATCCTATTAATTTGGATATTGAAAGAATAAATAATCAAGTTAAAGGAAAAACTATTTTGGTTACAGGAGCTGCAGGTTCCATAGGTAGTGAGATGGTACGACAGTTAATAAAGTTCGAACCTAAGAATATTGTGTTGTTTGATCAAGCCGAATCGCCACTTTACGATATTGAATTGGAAATAAGAGAAAAACATAACTTCAATTTTGAAGTTGTTATTGGTGATGTTGCCGATCCTGTTCGTGTAGAGGAGGTTTTTAAAACATTTAGGCCCGAAATAATATATCATGCCGCTGCATACAAGCATGTTCCTATGATGGAAAACAATCCGGTTGAAGCAATAAAAACTAATGTTTTTGGAACTAAAACAATTGCTGATTTGGCTGTAAAATATAAAGCCAAACGTTTTGTTATGGTTTCAACTGATAAAGCGGTGAATCCTACCAATGTAATGGGAGCTTCCAAACGATTGGCGGAGATTTATATACAATCGTTAAATAGCACTGTAGAAACTAATTTTATTACCACTCGTTTTGGAAATGTTTTGGGTTCAAATGGTTCCGTAATTCCGCGTTTTAGAAAGCAAATACAAGAAGGTGGCCCAATAACGGTTACGCATCCTCAAATTACCAGATTTTTTATGACAATTCCAGAAGCTTGTCAGCTAGTACTTGAGGCTGGTGCAATGGGTAATGGTGGTGAAATTTTCATTTTTGATATGGGTAAATCGGTAAAGATTGTTGATTTGGCTAAGAAAATGGTTAAGCTTTCGGGACTCCAATTGGGAAAAGATATTCAGATAAGCTTTACTGGACTCAGACCAGGAGAAAAATTATACGAAGAATTGCTTGCCGATAAGGAAAATACTGTGCCTACACATCATTCTCAAATAATGATAGGTAAAGTTCGTAAATATCCATTTGAAGAAGTTAAGCCACAGATTGAAGAGCTTATTGGCTTATTAAAAACGCACAACAATCTTCAAATTGTGAATAAAATGAAAATGATTGTGCCTGAATTTATCAGTCAAAATTCAATTTACGAACAGCTCGATAAGCCTTTGGTAAACTAATTATCGAGCCATTTCTTTAACTTCGGGTAGTTTATCCAGAATCGTCTTAATCATAATTAAGCGTTGGAAGATATTAATTAATCGGGTATTTAATTTTATAGGTTTTAAGATAACGATCTCTTCATCGCTTAGTGTTGAATAGTTTTCAATAAGACGTGTTTTTACAACGACAAACGAAATGGCTTGTAATATATTCTCGTAAATAAAACTTCCTTTTTCATTTTTATCAACCCCCTGTTCGGTACGCACCAATTTGTTTTCTCGGTTTTTTACCTGGCCTTGTTTTTTAAGTTTTTCATAAAGATTTAA
>JAEINW010000137.1 GCA_016342715.1 Salinivirgaceae bacterium
CGGTGAAAAATAAACCATTAAAAATGTCCACTTGAACAATTTCAGTCTCAAAAACCATTAATTTTGTCTATTATACCGAATTTGTACTTTTCTTTACTGCCTCCCAAACCCCTTCAAATACTCAGGCACCTTTTCAAAAGCCTCTGTTTTTGAGGAAATCACACTTGGCTGCCCATTCTTTTCCATAATTTTAATTCCTACACTATCTACAAAAAAGAATTCGAGGAATTTTTGGGCTAATTCTGGATTGGGAGCATTTGTTAATTGAGTAAGACCGTAAACCATGGAACTACCTTTGTGACTAATGTATTCTCCTGGTTTTTTACCAGAAACTTGTACTGAAACTGTTTGATAAAACTCATTTAATGCAGGAGATTTTAAACTAATGCTATCGGGTAAAATAATGTAGTTGAGTCCGTGCTGTTCGGCTACTGATCTGTAGATGAAAATATAATCAATTACCTGAGTTTCTAGAAGAGCTAGTAAGTCAACTTCTTTGGGACGAATATGTTCTCTGTCTTTGGTTAAAAGGGAATCTGCCAATCCGGGTCTGTGGTAATATTTTTCAGCGAGTTTCGAAACCAATACTGCTCGGTAGCCACAAGGATCAGAATCAGGGTCGGATCGGCCATAATTCACCTTTGGATCCAGTAAAATGTCCATACAGTTGCTTGCTGTTATTTCATCTTGTCTTTCTGATTTCTCTTGGTAACCAATGGTCATTTCGTTGGTAGCAAAAGGTAAATTCCAATGGGCATATTCTGGTATTAATAAATTATCAATAACCTTATAATCGGCTGAGGCTATTATGTCACAAGGTTTGTTTAAATCGGTAATTTTTCGGGCGCAAGCTCTACTTCCGGCCGATTCTAAAATGACTTTGGTGTTGGGATATTTTTTTTCAAATTCATGAGCCATTTGTTTAAAAGGCACCGATAAACTTCCGGCATGAAAAATAATTATTTTTTCCTTTTTAATTGAGTTATTGCACGATGATAGTATGAGTAAAATAGATAATGAAAATAAGAAATAAGCTTTATTCATCGGTATTTAAGGTATTAAAGAATTTTTTGGTAATCATTCGAATAGCGGTATTGAATTCGGTTCTTAATTCTTCGTGAGCAGCAATAAGTTTTTCGCCGTCGGGTGTTAATGAGGTTTTGCCGCCACTGGCTCCGCCACGTTGACGTTCTAGTAATTTAAAACCCAAGCCTTTTTCAATTTCTTCAACGTTTCCCCAGGCCTTTCTGTAACTTACTTCCAGTTCATCGGCAGCGGCTTTTAATGAACCTGTTTCTTGAATTTTTTTTATCAATTTAAAGCAGTATTCGTCCAATAAATTTCCTTGCTCTTTGTGTTCAAGAGTTATTTGATAGTCAAGAAAGATATTGTAATATTTTGATCCTTTTGAGCCAGCCATAATAAATCTAATTTTGATTTGATTGCAAATTAATAACTATAATATTAAATATTAGATCAAATTTCAACAAAAATATCAATAAATTAAATTCATAGATGGTATTCTGAAAATACATCTTGAAACTTGAGTTTTAGAGGGGTGTTTCGAAAAAATAAGAATAGTTAACTGATTTAAACACCCCTTTAAAAAGAAAAAATATAAATGAGGGAGTCCAGTAAAAAAAGGTGTGAAATCGGGAAAAGTTAAAAATCAGCATTACCTCAACCCTAAATGGAGTCTGATTTTCAACGTTTTCCCCTGCCTACCGGCCAGGCAGGCTTTAGGGCTAGGGTAAAAAATGTTGAAAATATTAATTCGAATGCTTTTTATACTAGACTCATGAGTATCTTGCAATAATTAAAAGCTGAGCTTAAAAATTCAGATACAAGTTAAATTAATACATAATGAGAATAGTTTTTTTTTGGTTTGCTTTAACAATTTTAATAATTGTACAAGCTTGTGTGATAGAAAAGGGTGACGATGCTAAAGGTGTCAATAGTGATAGGTTAAAATATGCAAATCTTTTAAATGTAAAAAATGTTCCAGACAGTACAATTGATTGGCATTCCTTTTGTTTTTCTGATCAAGGAGCCTGGTTTGGTTTTGCTTTGCCAGCTAAAAAAGATACCAATTACTACGGAGCCTTTACTGGTCCATTTTTAATGACAGAGGGTAAGTGGTTAAGTAAATCACTCCTTAATTTTGAACTATTCGATAATAATTCAAATCAGATAATTGATTTTTCAAATGCAACTATTGAATTAAATTATTTACCTGGGGTATTGATTCAATCTCTTTTGGTAGATGATCTTGAGTTAGAGTTAGCACTTATTTTTGCCAACGACAAATCAGCCCTGATAAATTATAAAATTACAAATCGGGGCGAAAAAAATATTGAATTGACTCCAAAATGGAAAGGCGAGCTTTTTTCAACTGCCGGTATTTTTAAATTAAGTGAAGACAAACTTTTGGCTTTTAGCAAAAATGACAGTACTTACTTCCACATTGATTTGCCTTTTGTAAATAGTAAATATGTATTAAATAAAGAAAAAAAATCATATCAGGCTATTGGCGAAAAAATAATATTAACATCGAATAAGACTTTTAATACCTATGCCTCAGTATCTTTTAATAAAATAGAAAGAATAAATGATCCTCGTAAAAGTGTTGCTGATAACACGATTAGGTGGAATGCATATATCAATAAAACTATTGCCACAACAAATGCTTGGGGCGATAAATTAGAATATCAAAAAATTGCAGTAAAAGCATTAAATACTCTGGTTAACAACTGGCGAAAACCTTATGGGCATTTGTATCATCAGGGCTTGTTTCCATCTTATGCTGTTGATTATTTTAATGGCTTTTGGGCTTGGGATTCATGGAAGCATGCCGTAGCTCTGGCTGTATTTGAACCTGAACTGGCCAAAGATCAGATTCGAACCATGTTCGATTATCAGAACGCTGCTGGTATGGTGGCCGACTGTATTTATGCCGATAGCTCTGAAAATAATTGGTTAAATACAAAACCTCCATTGGCAACCTGGGCTGTATATGAGGTATTTCAAAAAACACAGGACACCTCTTTTGTAAAAGAAATGTTTTCAAAACTTGAAAAATATCATAAATGGTGGTATTTGTATCGCGATTATAATAAAAATTCATTATGTGAATACGGCTCATCCGATCAAAGTTTGGTTGCAGCAAAATGGGAGAGTGGAATGGACAATGCCATTCGATTCGATAATTCAAATATGATTCAAATTGATAAAAACAATTGGGCATTCAATCAGGAATCAGTCGATTTAAATTGCTATTTGTTTCAGGAAAAAACATTACTTAAAGAATTGAGTTTAATTCTAAATTTTTCTGAAAAAGCAAAAGAATATCAAAACGCAGCAGATAAAATACAATTATTGATTAACCTGCACTTTTACGATGAAGAATCGGGGTATTTTTATGATTTGGAAACGAAAAATAATTTATTGGTAAAAATTCAGGGTCCAGAAGGTTGGTCGCCTTTATTTACAAAAACAGCTTCAAATATGCAGGCTCAAAAAGTTATGCGTGTTATGATGGATACAACAAAATTTGCTTCATATATTCCTTTCCCAACAGCATCTATTTCTGAGAATGAATTTTCAAGCGGATATTGGCGTGGACCTATTTGGCTCGATCAAACTTATTTTGCAATTGCATCATTAGTGAATTATGGCAAAGGTAAAGAAGCCCAACAATACACTTATCAAGTTTTTGATAGGTTAGAGGGTTTAAAAGGTGATGCTCCTATCCGCGAAAACTATTGGCCTTTTAATGGTAGGGGAATGCGGGTAAATCACTTTAGTTGGTCAGCTGCGCATTTACTAATGCTATATCAGATGGACTATAAAGACAAAGAGTAATTATCAGTTATTAATTATCAATTAAGATTATGATGAAATTAAAATATATACTTGCCATTTTATTTGTTTTTTCGACTTTTTTACAAAAAAGTAAAGCCCAACAAAAACAAAATTTGCATGAAAATCATGAGGTGTACGAAATAAATAAAGAAAAGCCTCGAGCTACATTTTTTCCGTATAATAATTATGATTTAGCTACTTTAAATGAAATAGAAAAGGCTAATAATTACCATTTGCTTAACGGAAATTGGAAGTTTCATTTTGTAAAGAATCCAAAGGATAGAATAAGTAATTTTTATAGTGATGATATAGATGATAGCAATTGGTCAACGATTCCCGTTCCAGGAAATTGGGAGGTTTATGGCTATGATTACCCCATATATTTAGATGAAAAATATCCTTTTGATGCTCAATGGCCAGCCGCGCCTAAAGGTTACAATCCGGTAGGAACATATAGGTATGAATTTAAGATTCAGAAAGAATGGGAAGACAAAGAAGTCTATATTCATTTTGCCAGTGTAAATGGAGCCATGTATTTTTATTTGAATGGTCAATTTGTGGGCTATTCTCAATCCTCAAAAACTCCTGCCGAGTTCAATATTACTAAATATTTAAAGCCAGGCGAAAATAAAATGGCTTTACAAATCTTCCGATGGGGGGATCAAAGTTATCTTGAAAGTCAGGATTTTCTTAGGGTGACGGGTATTGAGCGCGATGTTTATTTATATGCCCGACCGAAAGTGCAAATTGAAGACTTTTTTTGTAAGGCTACCTTGCAAGAGGATTACAAAGGGGGGGGTTTTAATTTAAACCTTAAAATAGAAAATCAATCCGAATCCAAACAAACTCGTAAATTAAAGACTGAACTGCTTGATAACTCCGGTTTTCAAACTGTTTTTTCAGTGCAAAAAGATTTAAAGCTTGATGCCAAGGAAAATAAAGAAATTACTTTTAATGAAGTTTTCGCTGAAATAAAGCAATGGTCGGCTGAGATACCCAATTTATACACCCTACGAATTTCATTGATTGATGAGAAAGAAAGTAAAAATTCTGAATTTATTTCTACTCAAATTGGTTTCAGAAAAGTTGAAGTTGTTAAGGGACAGCTGTTAGTAAACGGCAAAGCTATCTATATTCGCGGTGTCGATCGTCATGAAACCAGTTCAAAAACAGCACATGTAATTACTAAAGAATCAATGTTGCAGGATATCAAATTAATGAAACAATTTAATATTAATGCGGTGCGCAGTAGTCATTATCCCAACGATACTTATTGGTATAAACTGTGCGATAAATATGGCTTGTATGTTATTGATGAAGCTAATATTGAAAGTCATCCTTTAGCTGTGCATGAAGAAACCCAACTGGGCAATGAAATGAGTTGGTTGCCAACACATTTAGATCGTACGCAACGTATGTTTTATCGCGATAAAAATCATCCTTCAATTATAATTTGGTCTCTAGGAAATGAAGCCGGAGAAGGTGAAATTTTTCGATCGACTTATCAATGGCTTAAAGAAAACGATGATACCAGAATGGTTCAGTATGAACCTGCTGGGTTTGATGACTATACCGATATTTATTGCCCCATGTATCCAAGTATTGAGCGATTGGTTAAGTATGCCGAAAAAAGGCAGAATAGGCCTGCCATTATGATTGAATATGCTCATGCTATGGGAAATTCAGTGGGGAATTTACAAGATTATTGGGATGCTATTGAAAGCTACCCGAATTTGCAAGGTGGCTTTATCTGGGATTGGGTGGATCAATCGCTGGAATATACTAACGAAAAAGGAATAAAGTATTTTGCCTATGGTAATGATTTACATCCATCTTTACCTACCGATGGGAACTTTTTAAACAATGGTTTAATGAACCCGTATCGAGAGCCACATCCACATGCTTTTGAGGTGAAAAAGGTATATCAACCAGCAAAAATTGAATTGTTAGATTTTTTAAAAGGAGAAGTGAAAATTACCAATAAATACTTTTTTAAAGATTTCTCAGATTTGTATATGAATTGGGAATTATTGGAGAATGGAATAGTAATTAAAAAAGGATATTTACAGAACCTCGAGATACAAGCCCAAAAGTCAAAAATATTAAATGTCAATTTAGGCAGCTTCAAGCCAATTAAAGGAAGTGAATATTACTTATCTTTTAGTTTATGCAAAAGTAAAGAAACAAACTTTCTTCTAATTAACCACGAAGTAGCTTGGGAACAGTTTAAATTAAAAGGTTTTAAAACTGAGTTTATTGAAGCTGTTTCAGAAAATACTTTGGAGTTGAAAACGGAAAAATCAGCATATGTAATCTCTAATAATCAGACATTGATTTCGGTGGATAAAGAAACTGGAAATTTAAACAGTTGGATAGTAAACGATAAAGAATTAATTGTTGAATATTTTAAACCCAATTTTTGGCGAGCTCCTACCGACAATGATTTAGGAAATGGCATGCATGAATGGGCCAAAGTTTGGCAGGATGCTAGCAATAATTATCAAGCAGAACTTATTGAAAAACCTATAAAAACATTAATTGGTTATTCATATTCGATTAAGTATTTATTGCCAGAATTTATTGCTGAAGTTATAATAGATTATGAATTATTTTCAACAGGAGTAATGGAAGTAAAAATGCATTTTAAAGCCTTAAAAGAAGATTTACCAAATTTACCTCGTTTAGGAATGAGTGTAAAGCTAACTAATGATTTTAAATATACGAGTTGGTATGGTAAAGGTCCACATGAGACCTATTGGGACAGAAAAACCAGTGGTAAAATTGGAATTTGGAAAGGTCAAATTAAGGATCAATTTCATAGCTATGCCAGGCCTCAGGAAACAGGTAATAAAACCGATGTGCGTTGGATGCAAATATCAAACAATGATAACTTTAATTTAACGCTTCATTCTACTGACTCAAATCTTTTATCAACAAGTATTTGGCCTTTTGGTATTGATGAACTTGATTTTAAACCTGCTAGTTCTGGTTCAGAATCAGCTTCAGGTTTAGTTCCTTTAGGAGCAAAACATGGCGCTGAAATTCAAACCCAAAATTTTGTTCAGTGGAATATCGATCATTTACAAATGGGAGTGGGGGGAGATACCTCTTGGGGAAGATTAGTACACGGAGAATATACAATTCCAGCTAAAGAGTATAATTATAGGTTTGTTTTGGTGCCTGTGATGAATTAATAAGATAATATAGAATAAAAGATAACCTTGATTTAAGCTATATGAATCAGGCTTCTTAAAGTTTGTAATTTAGTTTCTAATAGTGATAAATAACAATCTCATTAGCTTCTATCAAATCATTTTCATCATCAGTAGCTTTTAGGGAGTCTTTTTCTTTAATCTGTTTTGATAATTGTATCCATATTCACATATAAAAAAGTCAATAATTTGATATTAAAGTTATGCAATTTATGAAAAACTTCAATTCTGTTTTGCAGGGTAATTTAGCATAAAATTTAATTTATGATTCAAATTGCCTTGTAGATTTTAACATTAGAAAATATGTTACGTCCTTTATTTTCAAATTCATCAATCAAAATAAATTTGTTCGATTTTGAAATTTCATTATAAAAAGGATATTCTTTAATTAATAAATTGTCAACTATAATGTATTTAATGCCTTGCCGTTTCATATCTAAATATGCATCGTCAATCGAGTTAAAGAATCCTGTTTTTATAATTTTAAAAGGCATTTCATTATTCAAATCGCTTAAGCTTTTAAGTTTTTCACCATTTTTTTCAATATAATATTCGTAAGTCTGAAATGGCATAACATAATGAGCAATAGCATCGGCATTATATTTTTCAAAATATTCCTGAACCCAAGAGTCATAATGGTGAATTTCATTATACCTTCTAACATTAAAAGAATCGTGAATGTCTATTGCAGCATTGTTTGTTGATATGTAAATAAAAGCAAATATTAAATACAACGTGTTTTTGTACTTAATGTCTTTCGTAAGGAAATTAAAAAATTGCAATGCAATTAATATAACAAATGGTAGAGCTATAATTAAATGTCGGCTGGCATGAAAAACTTTGTACAAAGGAAACATTAGCCCAATAAATATCCATGCAGTTAAAACTGTTAAAAATGTTTTTTTGTCACATTTTACGATTAATAAATAAATGCTACCTATTAAAAATAGTAGCATCCAGAATTCACCTGCCATTGCATATAAACCTTTCATAACGGCAATTATTCCAAAAAAGAAGAGTCTTTTAAAGAAATCGAAAAACGAATGATGAGCAAAGTAATATGAAAGTGAATAATTTGGTGCATTTTCAGCCCAGGCATGTCCAATTGAATCTGCCCAATAATTTGAATTTACACCATAATACATTGGATTCCCGAATGCGATCCACCTTAAATATAAGTGTGGAAAAGAAATTAATATGACGATTAAAATAGCTAAGCCAATATTGGCCAATTGTACTGTTTTAGCATCTTTATTATTATAGTTTTGGAAAATAATATAGCCTATTGTTATTAAAATAAAAAACAAGCCATTTGCTCTAACCCAAAAACTTAAAGCACCAAATACTGCTGCATAAAATATATAAATTCTCTTTTTTTCAATTTGCAATAAGTAGTTGAATCCAAGCAAAACTAAAAGAATAAACAAAGGTTCCGATAAGCCTTCTAAGCCTTTAAAAGTGAATGGCTTTAACAAAACAAAAACTATTAACGCCAAAATACTTGTTTTTTTATCGAATAGTTTTTTTGCAATAGCTGCGAAAGGGAATATTATTAGTGAAGTTAAAATCAAAGTAATGATTCTAATCGAAATCATACTTCCAGTTAATGTATCGACAGCAAATAATTTAAAAAATATGGAGATAAATGCAGACCAACCTATTGACTGAAAACTAATTGGGGTCCAATCTCCTTGAGTAATTTCATAAGCTTTAATTGCATAATAAAATGTATCGTAATTCATGGAAAAAGTCCATAAATCAATACGTATTAATGCAGTAAATGTTAATATCAACAAAAAACATATTGCTTTAAATAAATTGTAATTATTCTCAATTGAAGAAAAAACTTTTTCTGATAAAGCCTCGATATTTGAAAGGGGTAATATACTCATAAGCAATCTGCATATTTAAAAATAATTTATTTTTTGTAGTTGCTGTTTTTGATATATGTTAATATTAAAATAGTTAAGTTAAAGTACTCAAAAAATATTGATCAATGGAAAATTTGAATGGAATTTTGGATATTTACAATTAACAAGATGTTAGCTTTTGTTTTAATTAGTGGGCAAAAGAATTGGGAAAAATATTGTTGAAGCTAAAAACAGACTTAATTTTTTACATTTGTATTATGAACCACAAAACAGCCATTATAATTGGTGCTGGACCTGCAGGATTGACTGCTGCGGAGCAATTATTAAAACACACGGATATTAAACCTCTTATTTTAGAGGCTGATTCTATGGTAGGTGGATTGTCTAAAACCTTGCATTACAAAAACAATCGAATGGATATTGGCGGGCATCGATTCTTTTCAAAATCGGATTGGGTAATGCAATGGTGGATGGAAAAGCTAGCACCTGAATTTTCTTTAGAGGGTGTTCGCTTGCATGATCCTGAAAAAGAAGATTCTGTGTTTATGTTCAGAGATAGATCGTCAAGAATTTTCCATAACAATCATTTTTTCGATTATCCTGTTCGCTTATCTTGGAGTACCATAAGAAATTTTGGGTTTATAAAGAGTGTGAGTATTCTTTTGTCTTATATATATTCGAGATTGTTCCCTTTGCCTTCGGAAGAAAACCTTGAGAACTTTTTTATCAATCGATTTGGGAAAAATCTGTATGAAACTTTTTTTAAAGATTACACAGAAAAAGTATGGGGTGTAAAATGTACCGAAATAAGTTCATCCTGGGGAAAGAGCCGAATAAAAAATCTATCAATAAGTAAAGCTATTCTTAATGCCTTGTTCCTTTTTTTTCGCACTAAAAGAAATATGAATCAAAAGGAAGTTGAAACTAGTCTGATATCAAAATTTATTTATCCTAAGTTTGGTCCCGGACAATTGTGGGAACAAGTTGCCTCTGATATAATTGCTGGTGGCGGTGAAATACATTACAATACCTGTGCAGTTAAATTAAATCAACATGAGAATAATGTTACAGAAGTGCTTGCAAAGAATAATCACACTAATGAGCTTTTTACTTTTCATGCAGATTATGTTATTTCTACCATGCCAATGGTCGATTTAGTTAGAGCAATGAACGCACCCGATGTGATCCAAGAAATTGCTGATGGCTTGGTTTATCGTGATTTTGTTGTGGTTGGATTGTTGGTTGATAAGGTTCGGGTTGATGGAAAAGCCAAAAAAATAAAAGATAATTGGATATATATTCAAGAGAGTAGTGTTAAGCTTGGGCGCTTGCAAATTTTTAATAATTGGAGTCCCTATTTAGTTGGTGATTCTGATAAATATTGGTTGGGACTTGAATATTTTTGTAATGAAAACGATGCTTTTTGGTCGATGACTGATTCGGAAATTATTGATTTTGCTATTTCGGAATTGCATAAAATTAAAATGATCGATAAAGCTGATGTTGAGGATAGTACCATGTATCGCATACCAAAGGCCTACCCCGCATATTTCGGAAGCTATAGTCGTTTAAAAACTATTCAAGATTATACCGATGCCTATGCAAATCTTTTTCTAATTGGCAGAAATGGAATGCATAAATACAATAATCAGGATCATAGCATGTTGAGTGCAAAAGTAGCGGTTGAAAATATCGTTAATAAGCTTAGTAGTAAATCTAATATTTGGAGTGTAAACCCCGAATCTTCGTATCATGAATCAAAAGCTGAGTAATACAAAAAATCATATAGGGTTTTGCCTCTGGGCATGGATTATTTTTTTTGCATACCTAAGTGTTATGCTACTAATAAATTATGCTGGTTCCGAGGGCCTTAATCCAACCGATGATGGAGTAATTCTGGCTCAGTCGTGGCGAATTTTACAAGGCGAAATACCTCATCTCGATTTTATTAGTATACGACCTGTTTTTTCAGGCCTACTTCATACGGTAAATTTTTTATTTCCATTTCCATTGCAAATTACTGCCCGTTACTTTGTTTTATTTCAATTTTTTGCCATCGCTTTTTTTGTCATGCAATTTTTTCGATTGCGTACTATTACTAAGCTGCCGACAATCACTGAACTTGCGATACTACTTATAACATGGATTTTCACAATTTATAATTACAACCTTTATCCATGGACTACAATAGATGCACTTTTTTGTACAGCAATAGCGCTTTATTTTACAGAGCTTGCATTTAACAAAGTATTTAAATTTTGGTATTTGTCTGTAGGATTATTCTTTTTCGTTCTGGCAGCTTTAAGCCGCCAAACATTTGCTTTGGTTGCAATTGCAGGATGGATTTGGACATTTATTCGTTTAGTTAAAAATAAAGAATTTTTAAAAATTGGAATAGGATCGTTTTTTATCGGCAGTATTCCCATACTGGTTTATGGGTTTGTTTTGCTGAAAAATCACGGAGTTCAAGATTTTTACCAGCAAATGATGGGTAGAAATGAGTTTTTTGAATATGCCGTTAATGGGGTTTACATAAAATTTTTAAATGCTGAAAATCGTTGGGTTTTTGTAAGTATTGGAATCGCATCTCTTGCTATTGGAATAATTCGAAAAACTATAATAACTAAAAAGCTTTTTTTCTCAAATGTTAATGTTCAAAAATTTAGTTTTTTTTTAGAAAGTAGTTTGGCGTTATGGTTGTTAATTAAAAGCAGTCTGTATTTTTTGAGTTTGGCATCTGATCCTAATGTTTTACCATATCTTCCATTTTGGATTCTTACAACCATGCTTGGCTTTTCTGTTTTGGTAAATGGAGAATCTATTAAACAGCAGTTTGTATATATTTGGATTCTTTTTATTTCATGGGTATCATTAATTAGCATTGGAAACAATTCTCCAGTTTTTACTTTTGGCATTTTAAGCGGAGCTATACTCTTTAAATATTTTTATAAATACTCAAAAGTTACCTTGCTAAATGCACTAGGGTTTAAAATTGTTTTTTTTACAGGTGCCATATTTTTTGCATTTATTGGAACTTTTAGTCAAATGCAGGTTAATTATCGCGATGTTGGTAAAGCACAACAAACCATGAATTTAAAAGAGCTTAATGATAAGTTTGGCAATATAACTACCAACGAAAACACATGGAAGTATTTTAATGAAGCTGATGTAATTATCAAAACAATGCAGCTTACTAATTTTGAGTTTTGTTTCATGCCCGATAACCCCATTCTTTATCCAATTTATCGCATACCTAATCCATTATCTATTGATTGGCCACAAAGTTGGGAAATTGCCAATCAAACCCAACGTTTTGAAGAAGAATTGAATGCTTTGATTAATAAAAAGGTTGTTTTTATTGTTCAGAAGGTTAATGTGCGGAAGTTAGCCCAAGGATTTTATCCGATTAATGAAAATGAGTATCCTTACTTACAAATAATAAAAAACAAATGCAGGCAAATTAAGCAATATGAATATTTTGTCTTGTATCAGCAATAAATATGAATTAATTGTAATTTACCTACATTTTAAAAAGATAATACATGCAGATACCTGAAAAATATAAATTCATTGTACAATTAGGAAAAGCCTTGCATACCTATGGGGTTCCATCGTATAAATCACAAATTTATTTGAGTCAAATTGCCAAACAAAAAGGTATCAAAGGCAGCTTTATGGATTTGCCAACCTGGATTAACTATGTGTTTTACCAAGAGGATGAACATACGTACAATTATGTGGAATGTGTTCCTCCAGGCGAATTAAATTTGGGAGCCCTTTCGCGAATTGTGGAAATAACCAATAATGTATTGTCAAATAAAGTTGATTTTGCAGAAGCTAAATTGGAGATAGAAAAAATAAAAACCGAACGCTTGGGTTATGGAAAATTAACCGAATTAATTGCGTTTATGACTTCTGCTGGAGCATTTTGTATTGTATTAAATACTAGTTGGGCATCTGCGATATCGGCTTTTTTTATTGGTGGAATTATATATGGATTTACCTTAATTGCCAATAAATCGCGATACATTCGGAGTATTTTGGAATCACTGGTAGCTTTTGCCGCAACGGTGATTACTGGATTGTTGGCCATAAATTTTAGCCAAGTAAATATTTCACTTACTATTTTAGCTTCAATTATTGTATTTATCCCTGGTTTATCAATTACAACAGCCTTGGAAGAAATTACCTCAAAAAGTCTGGTTTCGGGTACTGCAAAATTAAGCGATGCCTTGGTGTCATTATTCAAACAGTTTTTTGGTGTGGCATTGGGTTTGGCCGTTTTATCTATTTTTGTAGATTTAAAACCTAACATAGTAATTAATGATATTCCCAGCTGGATTAATTACGTTGCAATACTGTTTCTTGCTTCCAGTTTATTGCCAGTATTTAAAGTACGTCCTAAAGACTTAATATATAGTGTTATAGCAGGTTGTGCCAGTTACTTTACTGCCGTGTTGTTCGATTTTACGGGGATTTTGTTTAGTATTTTTTTGGGAACTATTGTAGCAGTAAGCTGCAGTAAATTATTTAGTAAAATTACAAAATCACCTGAGTTAGTTTATTTGATTCCGGGAACCATTATGTTGGTACCAGGGAGTAAAGCCTTTATAGGGTTGAGTAGTGTGTTTATTGATGCTGGTGGAGCGCAAAGCAATATGGGTGTGCAAATTATGTATATTTTTATGGGAATTATTGGAGGACTCATCTTTTCCGGTAGCTTTATGGATAGGGTAAGTGAAAATGTCGATTCTTTTGTTTCTAACAATGAAGAAACATTTAATTCGCACAAACTATAATTAGAGGCAGTAGTTAACTACTTAGTTTCATTTTCGAGAGAGAGACGCTGACAAGACCGTCGGATCTTGTCAGGTCAAATCTGTCAGCGTGCGTAGCTCCTGACAGCATTTGTACATATAATAAATCCTTGTAATTGCTGCGTTTGTTCATATGAACTTATCTACAGACTCTAACGGATCACAGAAAAAAGTTGGGGCTTAAAATAAAATCACCTAAATATTTAATGTTAAAGATGGCGATGCATGCAGATAATTTTATAAAAATCAATTTTATGCTTGCATCGCTTGTTATTAACAACAAACAACTTAGGGCGTTGCCCTAAGCTATGTTATTTATGGCTTTCAGCCATTACAGATAAATAATTATTTGAACTAAGCACCCATAACAATTAAAAAAATTAGCCTGAAGGGCTTATATATTTCAAGGATCATTTCAACATTAGGGTTGTTACGCATAAATCTTTGCTACTCTATACATGAAAAAGCTAGTATCATTTACCC
>JAEINW010000138.1 GCA_016342715.1 Salinivirgaceae bacterium
TGAATCTATGCGCCTTGCAGTAAATCTTGCTTCAGCTTAAATATAGCAGAAAAATATCCTCCTGAGTAAATACAAAATAATTATTATGAGCAAGAGAATTAACAAACGCAGCTTTATCCGATGGAAAATATACATCGACAGAGCCAGAATGTATATTGGGTACATAAATTTTTTTATGATCGGTTTTGTCTTTTTAAAATCATTTAAAGATACTCTCTGGGGAAATTACATTTACGAAAACTACTATTACACCTTTCCACTTTTTGTGATTTTATTTTTATTATTTTCACTGGTTCTTGGATTCATCGATTCTAAACTTGGATTTAGAGAAGAAGAACAACGAAATTTATCAAATTCAAATCCTGTTCAAAGAGAAATTCTTTCTCTTTTGAAAGAAATAAAGGAAGCAACGACACCAGATATGAAGTAGATTGAATATTATTATAATCTTTGTTCCAATATTTGAAGGTATTAATCTCAAAGAATAAAAAATGCAGCACAAAAACTCCGATAAAGTTGAAGTTCTAAAAACGGAATTTGCCCAAGGATTTAAATTAGCCAATACTTCGCTTCACGAAATCGTTCATTTAAGCCTTGAGCAAAAAGGAATAGTACCTGCCCATGCCTTAAACGTAAACGTTGTTTTTTATGTTATAAAAGGCGAAGGGAATTTAACTGTTGAAAATGATACCTACATTGCAAAAACAGGGGATGTATTAGAAGTAACTGCAAATTTGCAACGCTCATGGATTAACAAATCATTAACTACTTTAGAACTGCTTGTAATAAAACAAAATCCTGCTTAGAGGTGTTTTCCTATGCATGAAAACAACCTTACATAAAGCCAATACGCGCGGTCATGCAAATCATGGCTGGCTCGATTCTTATTTTACATTTAGTTTTTCTGAGTACTATCATCCGGAGAGAATTCATTTTGGAAAACTTCGCGTAATAAATGACGACACCATTGCTCCATCGATGGGCTTTGGATTGCATCCTCATGAGAATATGGAGATTATTTCTATTCCACTTGAAGGCGCTTTAAAGCATACAGATAATACGGGAAATGAAGAAATAATTAAAAAAGACGAAATTCAGGTTATGACAGCTGGTACGGGAATTTGGCATTCAGAATACAATGCCTCAGATAAAGAAGATGCAAAATTGCTTCAAATATGGATTTTCCCCGAAAAAAATGGGCTAAAACCCTATTATGAAACCAAAGCTTTTGATTTTGACAACATAAAAAACAGTGTGCTCCTTTTAGCAGGACATCCTAGCATCCCTGGTGAACATTTAAAAATTAACCAACAGGCATTTATCTCCTATGGAAAATTAGATTCAGGGCAAAAACTCAGCTACACATTTTACAATAAAAATAATGGAATTTATATTTTTGTAATTTTCGGAAGTGTTGACATTCAAGGAACTATTATTGGAAAAAGAGATGGATTGGGAATCGAAAATGTAAACCAAATTGCATTTGAAAGCAAGGAGGATAGTAAGTTTGTTTTATTTGAAGTGCCTATGAATTGATTGATATTCAAAAACTGCGATCAAATAAGCACATTAAAAATCATCGCAACGATTTTTAAAAATGAACAAACAGTTCATTCTATTTAACAATCAAATCAGATAAAAATGATTAATTCATAGCTAATTAGTGTTTCTTAGAAAAAAACCCCCTTATGTGAATTTCTATATCAATTTTCTTAACTGTGTTTGCAGTTTACCCGCAAGAATTCCAATACCGATTATACTTTTTAAGATAAAATAAATTCTTGTTATCTGAAACCCAAATTTCAAATTAATTTGTACTTTTGCGGCACTCAACCTTTAATCATATAACTAAATGAAATTACATAAATTCATTACCGTTTTCCTATTTATATTAAGTTTATCAAATGCTGTTGCACAATCAAATTTTATTGAAGGTTATTATATTGATAGCAATGAAGATACTATTACGGGACTCATTAATTACCAAAATTGGGATAAAAACCCTGAAGAAATAAATTTCAAAGCAAATGTTGAGTCACACCAAATTGCTCTAAAACCAAATGAAATAAAAGGTTTTAACATTAACAATCTGATTTATAAAGCAGCCACTATTGAGATTGAAAGAAGCCCAATTAAGTTAGAAGCGCTAAATAAAAACCCAGAGTTTGATATAATAGAAAGAACTGTGTTTCTGCAAATCCTCTTTGAAGGTGAAAACAATTTATATAGATACAAAGATGAATTCCATAAATTAAACCTTTATATTGGAGATATTAGCAATCCAAGTCTCTTACTTTATAAAAAGTACATTAAGTTTTTTGATAAGACATCTCCGTATTTCAAGAGTGACCAATATACCCATGGTGATTTAGTTCTTGAGGAGAAAACATACATTGGTCAGCTATTAAATATTTTCAACCAAGATCAAGGTTATATCACAAAAATTCAAAAGACTGAATATTCTGAAAGAGAAATACTTCATCTTTTTATTGATTTTCAAAAAGAAAAGAAGATAATTCCAAATTACATAATTCCTAAAAGTAAAAACAGAGTTAATTTTTCTGTGATTTCAGCAGTTGTATTAACAGATATTCATTTTAATTCTTCGTTAACAGGTTTGTATTATTATGAGGATGTGAATTTTAAAACCGAATCATCGTATGTTCCCGGAATTGCATTGGATATACAACTTTCAAAAAATAGAAAAAACTGGATCTTTAGAAATGAACTTTTATATGCTTCATATAATCTATCTGGAAGCTTTTCTAATTTTGCTAACCATACTAATCTAAAAACATTCAATGCTACATTTAATTACAGTTATCTGAAATACAATCTACTTCTTAAAAGGAATTTTATTTTTGATAATCATATGTTATTTATGAATGTAGGATTAAATGTTAGCTTTATGATGAGTGGTGAAAATAGCTATAGTATGGAATATACATATGGGCTTACAAATACTGGAGAGTTATTTAAAGAAAGTTATTACAATAAATCCGAACGTGAATTTATAGCAGGCATTGGATACTCATTTAAACACATTGGAATTGAAACCCGAATCTCTCGAAGCACAGGTTTCTCAAATGATTTATCAATGGGTTTTTATACAAATCGCTCATATTTCTTATTTACATATACATTTTAAACATGAAAAACCCAATTATAGTAATTGTATTGGCAGTAATTTTCATACAATTAAATACTCTTAAAGGTCAAAATTCATATTACATAACTGAAAAAAGCAAAGTAAGTGGTGTTACAATTATTTCTGGGACAGAGCAACAAAATGCACATATTCTAAAAGTAAGTATTGGCAATAGGGTTTTTGAATATACTCCTGATACTATTGTAGAATATGGAAAATATGATGGAAGACTATATCAATCAAAGGAAGTTAGGATAAATGGAGCTAATAAAATGGTTTTTTTGGAGAGAATTTCTAATGGAATTATTAATTTCTATTATTTAAGTGATAATGGAAAAGCAAGATTTTTTATTGAACATGAACACAAAAAACTCATTGAAATTAGTAAAAGTCCGGAAAACAAAAATTACTATAAAGATATATTAAGAGAGGAGTTTAAGGCAAATAAAAACACTTTAAAACAGTTGCAATTTGTAAGATATAAAAAAAGAGACTTCTCGGCAATTGGTGATAGGTTTAATTATAATATAAAAGGTTCTTTCCCGAGAATGAAATATGGTGCATTTGCAGGTGCAAAAATATTAAATTTTACGCCCTCAAATAAAGTTTCATATCCATATCTTGATAATACAATAATAGAGACTCAGATAGCTGGAACATATGGTATTTACACAGAAATACCATCAATTTTTAAAGATTTTTCTTATTGGCTTGAATTGAATTTCAATAAATCATTCATGTCAGAAAAATACAAAGCATTAAATGATTTTACAGAATTTAAATGTGAACTTCTTACCATTGAAATTCCTTTACTATTAAAATATAATTTGCCATTTGATAATTTCAGACCACATATTGAACTTGGTAGTAATTTCTCATATAATTTACAAAACGAAGCTTCAATATCCACAGGATACAGAACAGGATCAGATGCAATACTATTATCTGAAAATAATAGAACTTTTATAGGAAATAAGCTATTTGGATACATAATAGGTGCAGGCCTTGATGTTGAAATAACCGACAAAATTGGACTATTTACAATGCTTAGATATTCAAGTAGTTATTCTATTCCATCAACCGAAAATTTAAATACTAATAGTTATTCATTCATATTAGGGGTAAATTTCTAGTGGAGATATTTTTTAAAAGCGATTTCCCTGTATAAAATGAAGTAATATTTTTCAAAAATCATTTTAAAGTTATCTTTGATGCTCAATTTTAAAAAAATATTATGAGCCTTCAAGATAAACTCCAGCAACGTGCCGATTCAAAGTGTGAATTGTGCGCTTCAAGTAAAGATTTAAAAGTATATACCGTAGCACCCGAAACTGAAGAAAGTGAGAATAATTCAATCTTAATATGTGCTAACTGCCATAATCAAATTGAAAATTCCGAAAGCATGGATGCTAATCATTGGCGCTGCTTGAATGATAGTATGTGGAGTACAGTACCTGCCGTTCAAGTAATGGCCTGGCGCTTATTAAACAGACTACGTTCCGAAGGCTGGCCACAGGATTTATTAGATATGCTTTATTTAGATGAAGAAACCTTAAGTTGGGCAAAAGCTACTGGCGAAGATCAAAACGATGAAGATGTACTAAAACACATGGATAGTAATGGTGTGGAACTTCTGGCAGGAGATACTGTTGTTTTAATAAAAGACCTGAATGTAAAAGGCACTAGTATGGTAGCAAAAAGAGGGACGGCTGTTCGTGGCATTTCTTTGGTGCATGATAACCCTGAACACATTGAAGGAAGAGTTAACGGACAACTAATTGTAATACTTACTAAGTTTGTTAAGAAAAGTTAATTGGAACAACTATAGCTAATATGGATCTGTATGCATTTAAAAAACTATCAAAAAACCTCTTCTAAAGTCTGGACTGGCAGAATTGACGACCCATTAGATTTGGATTCGTACCGAATGCATCAGATTATTAAACCCATTGACTTAACAACTATTGATTCATTTAAAATTGAAAGATTTTCTATTTGCTTTCTGGGTTTTTGCTGTGACGAAGGAATCTTACGAAATTTAGGAAGACCCGGCGCAAAAAAAGGTCCCGAATATATTCGAAAAGAGTTTGCCAATTTACCCGTCACTTTTGGTGATAAGCTAAGCATTTACGATGCTGGAGATATTCATTGTGTGGAGAACGATTTAGAAGACGCTCAATACCAATTGGGAATTGCTGTTAAAACATTATTGGCTTTAAAATTATTTCCAATTTTGCTAGGTGGAGGACACGAAATTGTTTTAGGTCATTTTTATGGGATTAACAAACACCTTAAAACCAGTAATGAAAAACTGGGAATAATAAATTTTGATGCACATCTTGATTTAAGACCCTATAACGAAGGAGGATCCTCAGGAACCATGTTTGCTCAAATTGCCGATATATGCAACAATCAAAATCACAACTTATCATATTTATGCGTTGGTGCTCAAACTTATAGTAATACCATTAGTTTATTTAAAAGGGCTGATTTTCTGGGTGCTAAATACATACTTGCCAAAAATCTCATTCCCGAAAATACCAAAGAGAATTATTCCATAATTAATGAATTTATAACAGCTAACGATCACATTTATGTAACCTTAGATTGTGATGTTTTTAGTTCAGCTTTTGCCCCAGGTGTATCTGCTATGCAACCCTTTGGCCTGGATCCGGAAACGGTTCTTACACTCCTAAAACAAATACTAAAATCGGGTAAAGTAATTAGCTTTGATGTTGCTGAAGTTTCACCACGTTTTGATCAGGATAACCATACAGCAAAATTAATTGCTGTTATTATTTATGCTCTAATTAACACTTTGGTCGATTAAATAATTATTCCCAAAACCATAACATCATCAATTTGTTCTTGATTTTTCTTCCAATTATTAAAAGTTTTCTCTAATATATATTTTTGTTCAGTTAATGATTTATCACAATTTGCAAGTAACAATTCTTTAAAAGGCTTGTATTTATATCGCCGTACTTCCGGCCCACCAAATTGATCAATAAAACCATCTGAAAACATATATAGTATATCATCTTTCTGAATACTAATTTCAACAGTTCTAAAACGATCCATTTTTGCATACATGGCAATGGGCATTTTATCGCCCTTTATTTCGTACAGCACGTGCTTATTAAATGCTAAAGAATTATCACATTCAATAGGCTCCTTACTTTTCTCTCGAATAATATATAGAGGACTATTAGCGCCCGCAAACTGCAATTCCATAGAATCTAAGTTTATTGAACACAAGCTAAGGTCCATTCCATCGCGGCGTTCCCCAATGGAACCTTCTTGATGTAACGCATTTATTACTTCTTTGCGCATGCGTCTTAGAACCACTCCCGGATTAGTTATGTATTCTTTGTTAATAATATCATTCAAAAAAGAAACTCCCAACATACTCATTAAGGCACCAGGAACTCCATGGCCTGTGCAATCAGCCGCCGCAATAATAAGCTGATTTTCAACTTTTGTAATCCAATAAAAATCTCCACTTACAATATTTTTTGGTTTAAAAAATACAAAATGGTCAGATACTAATTCATCAAACTGCACTTTGCTTGGTAAAACTGCTTTTTGAATATAATTAGCATATTGAATACTATCGGTAATTTCTTTATTCGATTTTTCAATGAGTTCTTTTTGTTTATTGTTTGATTCCAAAGTAACAATAAGCTCTTCGTTGGATTGATTCAATTCTTCATTGGCTTCTTCAATCCGAGCTTTATGCTCTAGTATTAAATCTCTTGCTTTTTTAATCTTGATAAAATTTATGACAACTATTATTACAATTAATACTATTCCTCCAAATCCTCCAAGTAAAGCAATATGCCTAATTTTTTGTTGTTTAATCTCAACTCCTTGTTTTTCAAGTGTAATTTTTTGAATTTCAATCTCTTGCTGTTTTGACGCTAGCTCAAATCTATTTTCAACTGCATGAATTTGTTTTTGACTTTCGATGGTGAAAATACTATCATGAACTTGCTTAAATAAGGTAGAATATTCATAGGCTTTTTCAAAATCTCTTTGAGAAGCATACATTTGAGATAAGTATTGCGAAGCTAAACTGATATTTTCTTTCGATCCAACTTGTTTGGCTGTTTCAAGTCCTTTGTGTGTTAACTTCAATGCCTTTGAAAAATGATCACTTAAAAAATATACAAATCCCATTTTAATATAATCTGCAGCAAGTTTTGATTTTTCTCCCAATTCCTCATGCAGTTCTCCAGCTCTTTGATATTGCTCTATAGCTTTGTTGTATTTTTTCTGATTGAGAAAAACTTCCCCCATAAAATAAACTGATTTGGCAATTTCACTCACATCGCCACAAGCGACACTTTGCTCATAAGCATTTTCAAAACTAGCTATTGCTTTATTATAATCTTGTTGTTCAATATACAGCTCTCCTATACTATTTAAAACATTTGCTAAAATTCGAGTATCATTTATTTTTTGAGCAATCACAAAAGAATTTTTATAATATTCTTGTGCTTTATTATAATTCATTTGTTTAAAATGAACATTTCCAATATTTAATAAGCAAATTGCAATACCAACACTATCGTTTTTTGCTTGATCGATATTTAAAGATTTTTCATAATGCAAAATCGCATTTGCATAATTACCTTGATCGTTGTAAACTTCACCCAAATTATTGTAGCAACTTGATATGCCAGAGCTATCTTGTAATTCTATTTTAAGCTCTAATGCCTTGATATAGCAACTTATGGCCTCTTGGTAATTACTAATATCATCGTAAGATGCTCCTAAATTCAAAAGTCTTGATGAAATTGCTGTTTTATCACCCATCTTTTCACAAACTGCCAATGATTTTTTCTGATATTCAATAGATTGTAAATGATCTCCCATATAATTATAGAAAACCCCAATATTATTTAAACAACCTGATATTTCAATGTCATTATTCAGTTCTTCATATATTTCAATGGCTAATTTATAATTTACTATTGCACTTGTAAAATCATTTTGCAGTGCTTTGCAATAACCTATATTTTTATAACAATCTGAAATACTTAAACTATCTTCTATTTTTTTAAAAAATATTAATGCTTTATTAAAATATGAAATACTTTCATTATACAAACTTTGATTAAAATTATATAGCCCCATTTGATAATATGATATAGCTATTCCTTTTTTGTAAGCAATCTTTTCAGAATTTTTAAGAGCCAATTGATAATATTCTAGAGCTTTGGGCGATTTTAAAATTTTATATTGAGTGCCTATTGAATTCAAAATTTCAATTTTAGTTGTATCATTATTAGCCGACTCTAAACAAATTACCAAACTATCTATTGTTTTATTTAAATCAACGGGTTGCGCATTTATTTGTAAGTAAAAAAATAGAGCCATAATTAAAACAAAGCTCTTTAAAAACTTCTCTTTTTTGAAATAATCTAATAATACCATAATTCAAATTTTCTTCTTACCTTTCTAAAGATAATAACCAAAAGTTAGCATTAAATAAAAAAAAAGCAATGTAGTAATTTATTTATATTGTTAATAAAAAATAAATTGTTCTTGTAACACTTTGTCTTATCGAACCGTTATAGAATCGTCCTTGAATAAAAAACTATTATGTACGAAGAAAAATCATCGATTGAAAAATTGCAAGAATTTGCAAAAAACACCCAACGAAAAATAGAATATTTTGATGCAACAAAATCAGTTAATGTTTTTAGTCAAATTCCAGTTGCAAAAAGAAAAGTAAGTATTTCAAATTTAGATGGGCAAAACACCTTTTTCATAAGTCATAATGACACTCAGAAACTTGGCGACAGTTCATTTTATTCAGGATTCTTTTTCCCTATGAATATTCCATCACACATAAAAATAGATATTAGAAGAAAGAATATTATCGACAAATTGAATCCTTTCTTTAATGAGAGTAATTTTAAATCGGGCTCAAAAAAATTTGATAAACAAGTGGTTATAAAGCAAAATGATACAAACCTCACACATGAATTATTTAGTAAGAGAAAAATTCAAGAGTTAACAATTACTTCCTTAAAACTAGATGAAAGACTTAAAATTGTAGTAAATCCTTTTGCTATCAATTTTGTTCCTGAATTGATAGACCAATCTATTTTCGGGATACTCTTATGCAATGATTGGATTTTTGAATCCACTAAAATTGAGGAGTTTTTTAGTTTAATTGAAAAATTCCGATATAATATGAATTCCTTTCATTTATTAGAAGCTTCACATAGATAAGATTATATATTCATATGCGACAAATTTCAAACATATAAAAGATCTCCATTCTTCATTTAATAACTATCTTTACACCCTTAATTTTACTATATAAAATTCACATATGAAATCTTCAAATAAACGTAAAGACATCCGTGGTTACCTGTCTGAAAAAAAACACCCGATGCATCTAATTTTACCTACGATCAGATGCAACAATTACTTAAAAGTAAAATAGGTACAGAAAGAACCCTTGGCGCACGTTTGCTTGGAAATTCAAAAGACGAAAAAGCGGTCAATCTATTAATTCAAGCACTAAAAGTTGAAAAAAAACTCTACCCAAAAATTGAAATATGCAAGTCGCTTGAAAAAATGGGTGCCCCTGCTATTAAAGCATTAATAAAACTATTGGGCGAAATAGGAAACAACCAACACGAAAGTATTCCTGAAAAAACATTTAGCAAAAACAACTACCCTTTACCTCGCGATATTGCAGCCCGAACCCTTATCCGATTTGAAGAAAACATAATTCCTGAACTACTTCCAATTTTATCAACAAAAAAAGAATCTCAACTAAGCGAAGCAATTGACACCATAGGTTTTATTTGTTTTTACAAACCTCAACCCGAAGTTTTTGAACCTCTGAAAAACTGCATGCTAGCCAATTTAAACTCAGAAATAATTTGTTGGAAATCGGTGCGTGCAATGAGTGGATTCCCTGAAAGTGAGGCTTTTTTAACTGAACAAAAACAAGAGTTTACTAATCCAGCCCTTCTTAAAGAAATTGACAGAAGCTTAGAATTGATAAAAAACAATCTGAACAATAAAGAGTAGCTTATAAAATGTTATTTTTTCCCTCAGAATGAACTCAAGAAATTTGGATAAGAAGCTGCTAGTCATTCTATTTAAACGAACATCAAATTAAAAAAACAATAAAGATAAGTCCAGTACAAAAAGGGACAAAATCGGAAAAAGTTAAAAATCAGCATTACCCCAACCCTAAGGGATTCTGATTTTCAACGTTTCCCCCATTAAGGCTAGGGTGAAAAATGTTGAAAATCTTAATTCGAATACTTTTTATACTGAACTCAAAGATTATTCTTAACTTATTGCTTTGAACCAATTAACTTTAGATATATGGAATTGAAAGATTTTCAGGTAAAAACATTGGGCAAAAACAATGTTAAATCACCCTTACTACAATCGCCTAGAACTGACAGTTCAAGCTATCGCTTTTTAAATGATATGGATAGAGTTTTATACGATACTACTCTCGAAGGTTTCAATAAAACCGTATCAGAAAATAATGAGCCAATTTCATTTGAAAAAGCCGGACCGCACGAAAAATTATTTTTTGAACCCGCCAAAACAAAAGTTGGAATTGTAACTTGTGGTGGCCTCTGCCCTGGTTTGAATGATGTAATTCGCAGCATCGTAAACCAGTTGCACTATAGATATGACATTAACCGGGTTATAGGTTTCAAATACGGATTCGAAGGATTAGTACCTGAATACAATCATGAAGTTGTGGAACTCACTCCTCAAATGGTTGAAAACATTCATATTACTGGAGGAACTATTTTAGGATCATCAAGAGGAAATCAAGATGTGAGCCAAATGGTTGACACTTTAGAGATAATGAATATTAATATATTATTTTGCATAGGCGGCGATGGAACCTTACATGGAGCTCATGCACTGCATGAAGAAATTGAAAAAAGAAAACTTAAAATTGCCATTGCCGGAATACCAAAAACCATTGATAACGACATTAATTTAATTGAAAAGTCCTTTGGTTTTGAAACCGCCTTTACCATTGCCAATGATATTATTCGCTATGCGCATAATGAAGCTGAAGGTGCATACAACGGAATTGCTTTATTAAAATTAATGGGTCGCCATTCAGGTTTTATAGCAGCAAATGCAGCCTTATCTATTCAAGAAGTGAACTTTGTATTGGTTCCTGAAATGGATTTTGATTTATATGGCCCCTATGGATTTTTAAAACAACTACGAAAACGCTTAGAAACAAGACACCATGCAGTAGTTGTTGTTGCCGAAGGTGCAGGACAAAAGTTTTTTGAAAATATGGAAGTAGAATTTGATGCTTCGGGAAATAAAAAAAACTACGATATTGGATTGTACTTGAAGGAAAAAATTAAAGAAGAATTTACGGCAAAAGATTTTCGACACACCATAAAATACATCGACCCAAGCTATATTATTCGGAGTGCTCCCGCCAATGCCAACGATAGTAAATTCTGTAGCTTATTGGCTAAAAATGCCGTACACGCAGTCCTAGCCGGAAGAACCGATTTTGTAATTGGCAACTGGAACGGACAATTTACGCTCCTTCCAATAACAGAAACTGTTTCAAAATCAAAACGCATTGATATCAACGGCGAATTATGGTGGAATATTCTGGAATCTACAGGACAACCCAATAGAATGATTAATCCCTAAAATTAACTGCTGTAAAATGTATAAATCATTTCAATGAATAATGTAACTTAGCCTAATTTTTTTCGACAAACACAAAACTTTTATTAATCTAAACAACTAATACTATGCATCTATTTAAATTTTTAATTCCACTTATACTTTGTGCTTCATTATTTTCTTGTACAAACAATAAACCAGTACTAACAGCCGAAAATTATCCTACCCCACCCGACGTTGAAAAAAAGGATTGTGTGCTTACCATTCATAATGATACTAGAGTTGACCCATATTTTTGGATGCGCTTAACTGATGAACAAAAAACTGCTGAAATAGCCGATGAACAAACTCAAAAAGTTTTAGATTATTTAAATGCAGAAAACGCTTATACAAATAATGTAATGGCAGATACCGATAGTCTTCAAACAAAATTATATGCCGAGATTGTTGGAAGAATAAAGCAAGATGATCAATCGGTGCCATATGTTAAAAATGGCTATTGGTATTATAGTAGATATGAAAAGGGAAAAGAGTATCCTATTTATTGTAGAAAAAAAGCTACACTTGAAGCAGAAGAAGAAATTTATTTAGATGTTAATAAATTGGCCGAAGGTCATTCTTACTATTCTGCAACCGGATTGGAAATCAGCCCAAATAATAATATTTTAGCTTTTGGTGAAGATAAAGTAAGTAGAAGAATTTACACCATCCGCTTTTTAAATCTTGAAACTGGTGAATTTTACAAAGACCAAATTGAAAACACTACCGCTGGCGGTGCATGGGCAAACGACAATAAAACTTTCTTTTATACCACAAAAGATAAAGTTTCTTTATTATCGGATAAAATATGGCGCCATAAATTAGGTACCCTTGCTAATAAGGATGTTAAAGTTTATGAAGAACTTGACCCCTCGTTTTACATTGGTGTGTACAAATCAAAATCAGACAAATACATAATGATATTCAATTCAAGCACTTTAGCAAGTGATTATTACATTCTTGAAGCGAATAATCCAGAAGGAAAATTCAAACAATTCACCCCACGCGAAGGCGACCTTAAATATACCTTAAGTCACTATAATGATAAATTCTACATTGTTACCAATTGGGATGCTGTGAATTTTAGATTAATGGAAACTCCAATTAACAGGACTAACAAAGTAAATTGGAAAGAAGTAATTCCTCATCGTGAGAATGTTTTGTTAGAAGACATTGAAATCTTTAAAAATCATTTAGTCATTCTGGAACGTGAAAACGTGCTTCATCAATTACGTATAATCAATCAGGATTCAAAAGAAGAACACTATTTAAAATTTGAAGAGGAAGCATACGTTACATATTTTGGTAAGAATGCTGAATTTGAAACTGAGCATCTTCAGTTTGAATATGCATCGATGACCACTCCTTTTACAAGCTATTCATATAATATGAATTCCAAGGATAAGAAAATTTTAAAAAGACAAGAAGTTGTTGGTGGACATAATCCTGAAGAATATGAAACCAAACGTTTGTTTGCACCGGCCCGAGATGGCGAATTAGTGCCAATTTCATTGGTTTACAAAAAAGGTTATATTAAAAATGGCAAAGCACCTCTGATTCTTTATGCATACGGTTCATATGGGAACACTATTGATCCATATTTCAGTTCAACCCGATTAAGTTTATTGGATAGAGGTTATGTATGGGCCATTGCTCATATTCGTGGCGGACAGGCTAAAGGCCGCCAATGGTATGATGATGGTAAGATGCTTAATAAAATAAATACATTTAACGACTATATTGATTGTGCCGATTTTTTAACAAAAGAAAAATATTCATCTCATGAGCATATTTATGGTTATGGAGGATCAGCAGGAGGTTTACTAATGGGCGCTGTTGCAAATATGGCACCTGACAAATTCAATGGTATTATTGCAGCTGTTCCTTTTGTTGATGTGGTTTCAACCATGTTAGACGAAAGCATTCCATTAACAACCAATGAATTCGATGAATGGGGAAATCCTAAAAATAAGGAGTCTTACAATTACATGTTATCCTATTCACCCTACGATCAAGTGAAGGCTCAGTATTATCCTCACCTATTAATTACCACAGGATATTTTGATTCACAAGTTCAATATTGGGAACCTGCCAAATGGCTCGCCAAATTACGCGACTTAAAAACCGATAAGAATTTGCTAATTATGAAAACAAACATGGAAGCTGGTCATGGTGGTGCTTCTGGTAGATTTCAAAGATACAAGGAAGTAGCCTTTGACTATTCATTTTTTATGAAGTTAGAAGGTATTAAAGAATAATTTTAATTTGGTTATCCTTATAAATACCTAAATAGGTTTTAACAAAAAACTAAGGCTGAAAGCCTTGCATAATTTAGCTTGGGGC
>JAEINW010000139.1 GCA_016342715.1 Salinivirgaceae bacterium
TGTTTGTGAAACACTACAATCTCTACATCGGGGTTGACTCTAAGTAAAGCTCTTGTTCGCTATACTCCAATCGCTCAACTTAGATGATACTTACATGCAACGAAAGGTATAGTAATTATCAGACATAAGCCACAACACTCTCAAACATCAATTGATATCTAATAAAAGAGAGTAGATTTGGGTGCATGATTGGTATTTTTTCAAATTGAGACTTCAGCTTGCACCCTTTTCTTTGTAGGTTCTATTTCTTGGGGCGATGCCCCAAGCTAAATTATGCAAGGCTTTCAGCCTTAGTTTTTTGTTAAAACCTATTTAGGTATTTATAGAGATAACCATATTAAATTTTAATACAATACTGGTAATTCAAAGTACACAAAAGCACTGGTTGAATTCTCAAAATATTTGTTAAAATAGAAAAAGTTGTAGCTTTTCTTTAAAGTTTCCAACATCAACAATATATAAAAAGTCGTATTTATTATTTCCTATGGGCACTTGCGCCAATAATACCGTTTTACTGCCAACCAAATTCAATAACATTTTGTTTGAATTGATTAGTGAATCGTAGGATTCAATATCCTTATTCAATTCGGCAAAGAATTCGTTGGTTTTATAATGCTCCCAAATGTTGCTATGAACTATTTGGTCCCATGCTTTCACAGGATCTTTTGACTCAAAAATTACGCTGGCATTCTCTGGAACAAAATAAATAGATTGGTATCCGGAATTCCCTCGTAAAAAATATACAACTGAAGCAATGAGTAGTATTATAAAAATTGTGATGATTATAAAAGTACGTTTCATAGAATTTATAGTGGTTGATTTGCCTTAAATTTAGCAATCTACAAATTATAAATCCCTTTAACAATCACATTTTTAAAATCTTTTTCATTAATCACCTCGATAAAGCTTTTGTTTTTTGCTCCAATATTAATCTCCACTTTTTTTACAAGATATTGCTCTGACTCCTCTTTTTCAATTAGATAAACAAAATAGCTATCCCCATCTTTTACCAATGCTTCGTTTGGTAAGGACCATAATTCCTTTGAATCGGTAATTATGTGAACCGGCACCATTAGTCCGCTTATAAACTGATTATTTGCTTCCAATTTGGCCAAACAAGTTATGGTTTTTGTATTTTGATTTAATGCTTTTCCAATAGATTGTATTTCCGTTTTAAAGCTTCTTTCCAAATCACCCGATAAAGAAAACAAAACTGCATCTCCCTTTTCAATTTCAGAAATATCATCCTGAAAAATAGCTATTTCGAGCTGCAATTCATTTGAATTAATAATTTCTGCCAACGATTGATTCTGCTCAACAAATTGTCCCAATACTGCAAACTGCTTTGTCAACGTACCATTTATAGGAGCTTTAATTGAAAAACTTTTATAAATTTTACCCCCATCAATTTGTGCCAAATCAATATTTAATTTCTCAAGCTGCAACTTAAACGAATGATATTGCGATTGAATAGACAAAAACTCACTTTCAGCAGCCTTTAGCTCTTTTTCCGATCCTATTTTTTCATTATATAAATCTTTCTTTCGTTCATATTCTGCGTTAACATATTCAAGCTTTGCTTTAGCCTCAATGTATTGTTGTTGTAATTGAATAAATTCCATGGATGATACGCTAAACAAAATCTGCCCTTTGCTTAGTTTCGAACCCAAATTGTAAGATATTGATTCTATGGTGCCTGACATTGGCAGACTTACTTGTGCGATACCATTAATGGTAGGTTTTATCAAACCATTACAAGAAATGCTTTTTGAAAACTCTCTGATTTCAGGGTTTCCAATTTCCATTCCTTCATGTTCAAACTGCTGTTTTGTTATCGAAATTTGATCATCAGCTAATGTTGTTTCTTTATTTCCATCAACTGAATTATTAGTACATGCCGCAAATAAATAGCCTATAGCCAATAAACTGATATAAAATATATTTCTCATTTTGTTAGTAAGTTAAATAGGTTAATTCTATGGCCAGTTCATTATATTTTGCTAAAAGTTTAAAGTAATCAAACTTTAATAAGGTAGCATTTTCAATAGCCTGACTGTATTCAAAATAGTTAATCTCGCCCATATTAAGTTCTTTTTGAGCAGCTCGTAATAATTCATCGCTAAGCTTTAAATTGTGCTGTTCAAAATTTTCAATAAGCTGTTTTTGATATTTTATTTCATAATAAAAACTTTTATGCTTGGCCCTTAAATCTTTAATCGCTTGGTTTAATAAATATTGTTGCGATTCAAGATTCATTTTTTCACTTTTCAAAATAGCCTTTTGCTCCCCATAAAAAATAGGAAGTTGTATCCCAACTTGAAAACCATTATAATTCTTCTTACTCTCATAGTTGTTGGTGCCATTATAATAGCTTAAGGTAAAATCGGGTAAAAATTTACTTTTTTCAATAGCAACTAATGCCTTATTATAATCCATTTGAGCTCTTTGAATCTTAATATCGACCAGTGAATCCAGGTAAACTGAATCTGTTTTTAATACTTCAAAAGGCATTTGATCATAAGCAAAATCTTCACGTGTATTCATTAACAAATTTAATCTGCTTTTTTCTTGCTCAAGTGTTATTAATAATTCACTTTTTTGGCTTTTAATTAACTGATGCTTCGATACATAATTCAAATAATTCAACCTGCTTAGTTCGCCCTTTTCATAGCTCATTTCTGCTTTTTTAATAATCTGCATGTAAATGCTATCTAAATTGTCATACAAGTTAAATTTATGGGTTACTGCAATAAGCCTAACATAAGCCAAAGACACTTGTCTTTTTAATTGTTGTTCCTGTTTTTGATACACCAATGCTGAAATTTCAGTATTCAGTTTTAACGACTTTTTTTGAGCTAAATAAAGGCTTGGAAAACTAAAACTTTGCTCAACACCTAGAATATTTAAGGGATGCCCATTTTCCGCCACATTATTTTCGTCAAATCCATAATAAAACTGGGTTTTATCTATCGAAAATGCTGTTTTTTCTAATACCCTTTGTTTTTCATAGGCAATTTTATCAGCCTTTAAAGCCTCGTTATTATCAATAGCTATTTTCATAGCTTGCTCTAGACTTATATCATTGGTTTGCGCCCCACTTAAAACTGATATGGATAATAGAATTAAAATCAATGGCAAGACCTTATGACGAATGATGCGAAAAGGAAATATTTGAATTCGCTTAATGCTATAAAATATTTCGAAAAGTAAAGGTAAAGCTACCATTGTAAGCAGCGTTGAAGAAATCAAACCCCCAATAACAACCGTTGCCAAAGGCCGTTGCACCTCAGCTCCTGCTCCATTGGATATGGCCATGGGTAAAAATCCCAAGGCTGCTGCCGATGCAGTTAGCAATACAGGGCGCAAACGATCTTTGGTGCCTTTTAATATCAATGCCCGCATATTGTCTTTTTCTGAAAACCGTAATTCTTTGAGATGCTCTATCAGAACAATTCCATTTAAAATTGCGATACCAAACAGCGCGATAAATCCAATTCCTGCCGACACACTAAAGGGTAAACCCCTTATCCAAAGAGACATTACGCCGCCTACTGTGGCCAAAGGAACTGCCATGAAAATCATTGATGCATCTTTAAAAGACTTAAAAGCAAAGTGTAGAAAAATAAAAATCAATAACAATGCTATTGGAACAGCTAAAACCAAACGCTTTGTAGCGTTTTTTAAATTTTCAAATTGTCCGCCATATTCAATATAATAGCCCGGCTTCAATTTTATATTTTCACTTATTTTTTGCTGAATATCCTCAACTACCGATTGTAAATCGCGATTACGAACATTTACACTTACAACAACCCTACGCTGGGTATTGTCACGTGAAATTTTTGCGGGTCCCTCAGTATATGTTATGTCAGCTACTTCTTGCAAGGGAATTTCAGAACCGTTTTGAAGTGGAATTTTTAGCTGCCGGATATCTTCAATATCCGTACGGTTTTGTTTTTGTAGGCGAACCACTAAATCAAAGCGTTTTTCACCTTCAAAAATGCTACCTGCTTCAGCTCCACCAAAAGCCATTGCCAAGTAATCATTTAAAGTTTTAATTTCCAGTCCATAAAATGCCACTTTTGCCCTATTATAAACTACGCTCATTTGCGGAAGCCCGTCTGTTTTCTCCAGAATATTATCACCCACACCAGGAACATCTTCTATTAAATCTTTTATTTGACTAGCTTTCTCATTCAAATAATCTAAATCTTCGCCATAAACTTTAACAGCAATATCAGCTCTAACTCCAGTAATTAACTCATTAAAACGCATTTCAATAGGTTGGGTAAATTCGTACTCAATACCCGGAATAACCGAAAGCTCCTCCTTAAACTTATCTGCCAATTCCTCCTTGCTTTTTGCATGAATCCATTCGCTTTTCGGGTTAAGCTTAATTATCATATCAATTTCTTCCATCGACATGGGATCGGTAGGAACCTCGGCGGCTCCAATTCTACAAACTATTTGATCAACTTCAGGAAATTTATCAATTAAAATTTGTTCCATTTGGGTAGTAATTTCAACTGTTTTTGTCAAAGATGTACCTGTTTTTAAAACCGGTTGAATTACAAAATCGCCCTCATCTAAAGTTGGAACAAACTCACCTCCCATTTTTGAAAATAAGAAGCCCGTAAAAACCAACGAAGCAAATGCAATTCCCAATACCCATCTCTTTTTATTACAAGCCCACTGCATAACATAAGTGTATGACTGCTCTAACTGATTCATTATCCATTTTGAAAGGCTCCGTTTTTTCTCTTTTTCAGGTCGTAAAAATGTAGATGCTGCCACAGGCAACCAGGTAAGACCAAAAATCATTGCCCCGATTATAGCAAAACTAAAAGATAAGGCCATGGGACGGAACATTTTTCCCTCAACTCCTTTTAATGATAAAATGGGAATAAATACAATAAGGATTATTACTTGCCCGAAAATAGCCGAGTTCATCATTTTTGAAGCTCCTGTAAAAGAAATTTTATCAAACAATTGCTGTCGACTATCGCCCGTCAAACCTTTAAATTCTTCACTACTATTGGTTATTTTCAAGGCTATAAATTCAACAATAATAACAGCTCCATCAATTATTATCCCAAAATCGAGGGCTCCTAAACTCATTAAATTAGCATCAATACCAAAAACATACATCATAGATATTGTAAACAATAAAGCCAATGGAATCATGGATGCAATTACTAAGGCTGATCGCATATTTCCGAGAATTAGCACCACAATAAAAATTACAATAAGGCAGCCCAAAACCAAGTTTTCAATCACTGTGTGTGTGGTGCGAGTAATTAATTCACTACGCTCGAGTATTGGATTTATAAAAACACCCTCGGGTAAACTTTTTTGAACTTCTTCAATACGGGTTTTTACCTCAGCTATAACTTCCTTTGAATTGGCATCTTTAAGCATCATAATCTGGCCAAGTACTTTTTCTCCCTGTCCATTAGCTGTAATAGCACCAAACCTATTGGCATAACCAAATTTCACATCGGATAAATCGCCAATTAAAATAGAAACTCCATCATTATTTTTTACAACAATTTGTTTTATATCGTCCAAGGATTTTACCTGACCATCGCCCCGTATAAAATAGCTTTGATTGGTTTTTTCGATATAAGCTCCCCCTGAAATATTGTTGTTATTTTCAAGAGCTGTATAAACTTCGGCCAATGAAATATTGAAACTACTCAATACGGTAGGATCGATGGAAACTTCGTATTGTTTCAAAAATCCACCCCAACTGTTTACCTCTACAACACCCTTAATTCCTGAAAGTTGCCTGCGAACAATCCAATCTTGAACGGTTCGTAACTCCATTGCTGAATACCGGTCTTCATAGCCAGGTTTAACATCTAAAATATATTGATAAATTTCACCCAGTCCGGTGGTGATTGGTCCCATTTCAGGAGTTCCAAAACCTTCAGGAATATTAGCTGCTGCAGCTTTAATTTTTTCTGCAATTAACTGCCTAGGCAAGTAGGTTCCCATATTATCTTCAAAAACTATAGTCACCACCGACAATCCAAATTTTGATATGGAACGGATTTCTATTACTCCAGGTAAATTTGCCATTTCTAACTCAACAGGTCCCGTTATAAATTGCTCAATTTCTTGAGTCGACAAATTGGTTGATGTGGTAATAACCTGTACTTGATTATTGGTGATATCTGGCACTGCACCTACAGGAATCTGGGTAATGGCAAAAATACCGAATGCAGCAACTGTAATGGTAAATAAGACAACAATAAGCTTATTCCGAATACTAAAATTAATAATTTTCTCAAGCATAAGTAATTATATAGATAGTTTTGTTTGCGTTAATCAATGACAAATATTATTGCTAAATTGTTTTACTAATAAATATTGGTTGTATTTAACATACTAAATATAAGCTGTTTTTACTAAAAAACATTAATTCGCAAAAATGGATATAAATAAATTATGAAAAAACTAAAAGAAATACTTGAAAACAATACGAGCAAAGCTGGTCGAATAGTCGATCTTTCCATTCAAATTCTTATAATTTTATCGCTACTTTCATTTTCTATTGAAACCATACCAAACCTTTCATCAGTATTTAGAAAATATCTAAAGCTATTTGAGTTGGTTTCTGTTATAATTTTCACAATCGAATATTTCCTTAGAATAATTGTCTCCGATAATAAACTAAAGTTCATTTTTAGCTTTTATGGACTTATTGATTTATTGGCCATTTTGCCTTTTTACTTATCTACAGGTATTGATTTAAGATCACTGAGAGCATTTAGATTGTTAAGAATAGTGAGAGCTTTTAAACTTCTTCGATATTCAAAAGCAATTAATCGGTTCAAGCATGCAATCACTTCAATTAAAGAAGAATTAATTTTGTTTTTATTTATGACCCTTTTAATGCTGTTTTTTTCAGCGGTTGGAATTTATTACTTTGAAAATCCAGCTCAACCTGAAAATTTTTCATCAGTTTTTGATAGTCTATGGTGGGCACTTGCTACTTTAACCACTGTTGGTTATGGCGATATTTATCCAATAACTGCAGGTGGAAAAATATTTACGTTTTTTATATTAATGATCGGCTTAGGAGTTGTGGCAGTTCCTTCAGGCTTGTTAGCTTCTGCTCTCACAAAAAACAAAGACTAAATGTAGGCATGTAATAAATTAATACAACCATTATAATAACTATTCCCAAATAAATTCAAATGGTTTAAATGATGATATAATAAATATAAATTTTCACGGTATTCCCATCCTTCTTTTAATGGAAATTCTTCTTGATATGCTGTATAAAATTCATGAGTAAAACCACCAAACATTTTGGTCATTGCCAAATCAGCTTCTCGATGACCATAATAAACGGCCGGATCAATCAAAACGGCATTCCCTTCACTATCGCACATGTAATTTCCGCCCCATAAATCGCCATGCAATAAGGTTGGAGGCTCCTCACTCCCATTTAAAACAGCAGTCATTCTATGCTCTAGTTTTGCCATTCCTTTTGATAATTCTGCAGTTACATACCCATTCTGTTCGGCAAATTTGAGTTGTGGCAGCATTCTTTTTTGAAAATAGAATTCAGCCCAATTCGTTCTTTCATTCCCTTTGGCTATGTTATATTGAGGAGTTGCACCAATGTAGTTATCTTCATAAAAACCGAATTCATCGCTGGTATATCGATGCATTTCAGCAAAAGCTTTTCCAAATTCTTGAAAAAAATTATTCGATTTTCGACCTGACTCAATATGCTCCAACAATAAAAAGTCCTCATTGGCTAAAATTACTTTTGGAACTCTTAGGCAATTGGTTTTTGCTAATTCTGTTAAACCATTGGCTTCTTTTAAAAACATTCCTAACGAACCAGACAGCGTTTTTAAAAAATATGTTGCACCCGATGCTGTTTTTATAATTTTTGAATCAGCAATGCAACCGCCACTAACAGAATTAGAGCTTATTATTTTTTCACCCAAAAATGATTCAATGTGTAAAATTAGACTCATACAATGTAAAATTAACAGATGCTTAGCGACTCCTAAACAATTACAAACAACACAAAAAATAATAATCTAGTCGCTTAGCATCTTTCCAATAAACCATGATCTTTTTTAATTCTATTCAACAAGCCTTCACAAGCATCTTCTAACAAATCCAACACTTGTTCAAAACCGGCATCGCCACCATAATAGGGATCGGGAACATAACCAGGATTAGCGTTTGAACAATAATCAGTCATTTTGCTCATTTTATCAGCCAATTCCATTTTCGGGATAAATGATTCCATGTTCATCATATTATCATCATCCATCCCAATGATATAATCAAATTCTTCGAAATCGTTGGCTTGTATTTGACGCGAAATGCTTGTTAAATTATATTTTCTTTTCAAGGCATGTTTTTGCATTCTTTTATCGGCAGGTTCTCCTGCATGGAACGAAATGGTGCCAGCAGAATCGCAGATGATTTTATCAGACAAACCAGCATCTTTTATGTATGCATTCATCACTGCCTCTCCACTTGGCGATCGGCATATATTACCCATACACACAAATAAAACTTTTAGCGGCTTGTTTTCTTTTCCCATTTTATATCATTTTCTATTTGAATTTTCAGTAATTTCTATTCGAATTTAAATAATATTTTGAAGTTTTGTCACTAATATGCAACCCTTAATTTTTTTTCTTGTCTTTTAGTAACGAAAGAGCATTAGAATTGAAAGATGAGTCCAGTATAAAAAGGGACGAAATAGGGAAAAGTTAAAAATCAGCATTACCCCAACCCTCGTATTTATAAAAAGGCCATCATAAGGTCTTTGTTTTTTCGTTGGATACTGTATAAATGCTGCTTACGTTGGGTAGCCAAGCTTTATTAAAATCGCTATTTACATAGGCAAAAAACGCATCATGCAATCAAAAATAAGGCCTCGATAAAAGCAAACTATATAGCTGTAATAATGCTTAAAAAAGTAATACGAGAGGGTTAACTTCAAGAGTTTTTGCATAACCTTTAAAGATGTTATTTTCGATAATAAAAAAATGCAAAATAAAAGTGTATCGATCCAAAATATAAATTGGAACCATAATTTTCGAATTAGCATATTAACAAGGTATTCCAATTTTTCTTTCGAGAACATATTCCTACCCTACAATTGTTATTAAATCTTACATAAACTCCTGATTAAAAACATAACTAATTATATTGGTAAAGCCAATAATAATTGAAAATTCTAAAAATTAATCTATCCAATAAAAATATCTTCTTTATAAACGTTTTTATTTTTCAAAAGCTAACATTAAAAGCAACTAATGACATGTAAACTTTAATAATTTTTAATATCGCCATGTTTATAAACTCATGGCATAAAACAAAAAAAAATGAATAAACGAATTTTAAGTGTCGGCATGACAGCCATGGCATTAGCTTTCCTGTTTTTTATGGGAACATCATGCAACAAAGACGATGACAATGTCGAAGACTCGAACACCGGTGGTGGAAGCAAGTATGAAATTGCAGACTTTGTAGGAAAATGGGCCTCGAATGCTTATTCAGTTGATGTTTATGTACAATTAAATAAAGACGGAAGTGGTGAAATGACTGACCCTAACGAAGACTATTATAACATTACATGGACATTGGGCTCCATTGAGCTTGATTCTTTGAATACAAGTACTGGAGAATTAGTAGAATATGAAGAAAAAGGAATTAAACTAACTGATGAAGATGGTTATTATTATGAACTTAAGATAGTAGAGCAAAGCGGAACAATCAGCTCTCTTGTGGATGTTACTAATAATATAACCTATACCAAAAGCACAAGTGGAGATGGTGATGATGATGGTGATGGTGATGGTGATGATGATGATGAAATTACAACTTATGAAATAGAAGATGTTGCTAGGAAATGGGCTTCAGATGCCTATATTGACGAAGTTTATGTTCTATTGCAAAGCGATGGTAGTGGTGAAATGACTGAAACAGATGGAACACTCTATAACATTACATGGGAATTTGCTGAAATAGAGATTTCTTCTCTGGATACAGTAACCCTTGAAATTGAATATAGCAATATAGCTGGAGTAAAAGTTACTGACCCTGAAGGTTATTATGTTGAATTAGTTATTGAAGAAGAAAACGACACAATTCAAGCTCTTTTTGATAACTCAAATATTATTCGTTACAAACGTGTTGCCATGGAAAGCGACGAAGTAACCAAAGTACATGATATTTCAGGTAAAATCGAATTTGAAGATTACGCATCAGGAGGCGAAGGTATTACTTACCATGTAAATAGTAGTGGTAACGGAGAAGCCTACGGAAGAGCGGGAAGTGTGGGTATTTACGAGAGTGCTGATGCGAGTAATGGTTTTTATGTTTACCCAAGTCAAAATGGCAGCGAATGGTTTAACTATTCTGCAAATGTAAGTGAAGAAGGAATTTATGCTGTAAAAATAGCCTACTCATGCGAGTGGATTTCAGATAATAAACCTATGATTATTTCAGTTATATCAGGTAGCGATACTGCCCAAATAACAGTTGAAAATAATAACAGTGTGTTCACCGAGTATACTTTTGACGGATATCTTTATTTAAATGCAGGAGAACGAACAATTACCATAGCTACAACTGAAGATACCTGGGCCAATATTAAGCTTGATTATATTGAAATATCTAACGAAAACGTTCAATCAAGCTACACTATGGACGATTTTTATGGACACAAATTTACTTCTACCGATGGAGTAGATTATATTGATTTCAATAGCTCTGATAACCAATTTAACATTATGGGCGAATATTCAAATATTGATTATGATATGTGCCCTTTTATGGTAATGCGCTATGGACAACTGGTTGATAATGCATATTATGAGTATAATGTTGTAGAAGCATTATATGTTAATGAGACGGCTTACGGCATGTATAAAAGTGCTATTTTTATTGTAGTTTCAGAAACTGAATTAATTTATATGGGCAACCAACCAAATGATATTACTCTTCACGCAAATGAAGAAACTATCAGGTTATACCGTGAAGATTAATAGGATAAGCTACTAATTGAAATATTGTCTTTTAAATTTTTATTGGGCTGCTTCAAAATAATATTGAAGCAGCCCTTTTTTATTCTTAACTCCCAATTAATACAAAACCCGCCCAATCCATAGGTAAAAAGCCTTTTTTAATACAATCGAGTTTAGCCAAACGCAATGCTTCAGCATAGCTCACTTTATCTTCTAAAAGGTGGGTATAAAAAGCTACCATAAGGTCTTTGGTTTTTTCGTCGTGTACTTTCCAAAGGCTGGCAATTACATTAGGTACGCCAGCGTATATAAAACCACGTGGTAAGGCCATTACGCCTTCGCCCTCAATGATTTTTCCTGTGCCAGTTTTGCAGGCTGAGAGTACTACCAAATCAGGCTGATGGTTTAAAGCATATATTTCGCCAAGACTTAAAAAGTTATCATAAGCGTTTGAGTCTTGGTCAATATTCTGATCCTGATACAGATAAATACCAGAACGTTCAAAGTATTTTTTATTGGTTAAACCATGCGTAGCAAAATGAAGAATTGAACATTCTGGAAAAGCCTCATAAAAGTTCTCCTCCGTTGCCTCTTCATATACTAAAGATTGATACTCTGATTTATTTTGTTTAAAGATTTTACTTATTTGTTTTACCTCATCTTCTGAATATGGTAATGGCGATAGTTCTGAATCTCCTCGATAAGTATTTGCCAATAGAAAAGTATCATTTTTAGTTAAGGGCTCCGAATTAATTTTATCGAATATTGGAGCAATAGCTAATAATTTTTTCTTGGGGTAAACGACTTTTTTTGATTGATTATTAAACCATATTTGAGCGGAATAGTTATAAGTAATATTGAACTTATCAACCATTAATTGTTTTGAATCTACATTGTATACTAGTGTTTCAAACGGAATGTTATTAAGCCACTTATTAGGGATGATTATTAGTTCGTTTTTTTTACTAATGTGGGGTTTAATTTTTTCAAGTAAAAGTTGGCTAATTTCTTCATTTGCATCATTAGTTAAATTTCCGGTTTTAATGCTCCGAAGAAAACGATTGGCTAGTTTTTTGAAATCAGTTGTTTTATTGAAGCTTATAAATGAGCTGTCACTGGTAATTACAGTAATGAATACTAATGAATCGCTCTCGAAATAATTTATAATAGCCTGATTATTAGTAAGTACTTGTTGTAATTTCTGTAAATTATATTCAGTTTTATCTATTAATTTAAAATTTGACTCAACACTTTTATTATTGTTTATTTCATTTCTTAAACGGGTGTTTTCAAACAACAAATCAGAAAAGTACAATACCTCATCTTTTGTTACTAAACTATCTGCTTTACTATTTAAATATACTTTTTGTTTTTGAATTGCATTGAGGTTTTCAATATACAGTTGTACTCCTTCGTATTTTTCTTCTGTACTTATTTTATGTAGTCTTTTAATGGAACTTGCAATGGTATTTTGACTTGAAAGTGCTAATGCTTCAATTATGTCCTTATTACTTATTATATTGAATTGACATTGTTCCATATATGGAGCTAATAAAAAATCCCTAATAAGGTTATTAAAAAAAAGTTGATTAGAAGATAATTCATGGCTGGCATAATCTAATTCATTCGACTGTTTGTGTAGGTTTATGGTTTTCAGCATATAGTGCTCATAGGCATTAAAATATTCTGCCTGTTTATTTTGTTGCCAAGCCCTATAATAACTTGCGGCTAAGTCTGCTGTCCAATAATATATGCTTCTATACTCTGAAAGGTGAGTATTAAAATCCAAAGTCTGGTTTAATGAATCCATTGAAAAATTGGAATTTGAGACATCAATAAGCTCACTATACTGACCTTGCTTAAAGTAAGCTGAAGATCTATAGTAAAGATTACTATGGAAGCCCTTGTAATGTTCGGAATATTCAAGTAATGTGTCGATATAGGCATGACACAAATCTGGATGAGTAGTGGGTATAAGTGAACAAAAGTTTTGTAAAATAATTACTTTATTACCCTTAACTAATCTCTTATTATTTATTAATGTTATACATCTTTCAATTTGTTTGTTGTATGCAACTGTATCGTTTAAGCTTTTATAACATCTAGCTAATTTTATACTAGCATTAGCAATCAGGCTTACAGTAAAATTATTAGGAGGTAATGTGTCAATATCTGACAACATAGGTATTGCTTTATCGTATTCTTCAAATGAGATATAATAATTACTCAGCGCATAACTGTTGTAAAGATTAGCCACCCGTGCCTTTCCTCCTTCAGGCTTACTTAGGTCAGGTTTTAACAAGTAATTGTTTAAACGAAAGGCAGTAACAAGAGAGGTGCTTAAATCACTATACGACTTTAGATTAACGTATGTTTGATAATCTAAATTAGCTAAGGCTCCAAAGTAGTCTAGGTATTTATATTGTTGACGTAGTAGTTTTGCATAATAAAAATACTTTGGGCTATTTGAATAGAATGCTGTTCTACTCAAGATATCCAAGGTTCTAGCATATGGGTTGTCTTTTATTTTAGAGGTGTCGTAGCCCATTGCTAAAGCATATTCTAATTGTAGATCGAATATGTTTTCCATGCTTAAGCCATCATTAAATTCAGTATAATTACACAAATCTGCTTGATAACCATAGGACACAAAATTTTCGATATGTAAGGAGTCGTGGTTTTTTGTGAATATTTTGCGTGCCTCAACAAGGGTTTTCGCTGCACGCTTATATTCTGTTTGCATAAAATACCAATTTGTAAGCTGGTTTTTATAAAAGAAATAATCTACGTAGTTACCCTTTTCTAAATTAATCTGTGCTAAGGAATCCAGAATCTTATATTCCTGCTCGTAGCTGGTGTTTTGCTTATTATCTATGAAGTATGCATAGTCAACAGAATAAGCCTGAGGACGCAATTCGGGACATGCGGCAAAAACGGATCGTTGGGCTGTGGCATAATAACCTGTCAAACAAACTAATATAAATAGTAATAACTTTCTTCTCATTCTGTTAATTTAATTTCCTATTAATACAAATCCCGCCCAATCCATAGGTAAAAAGCCTTTTTTAATACAATCGAGTTTAGCCAAACGCAAGGCTTCGGCATAGCTCACTTTATCTTCTAAA
>JAEINW010000140.1 GCA_016342715.1 Salinivirgaceae bacterium
ACTTCTTTCATGAGCCTTAGCGAATAACTTATCTCATGTTTCATTTCGTGAGAGAGACGCTGACAAGACCTTCGGACGTTATCAGGTCAAATCTGTCAGCGTGCGTAGCTCCTGACAGCATTTGCACATATAATAAGCCCGTAAATTGCTGAGTCTGTACATATGAACTTATATACTGACCTTCTAAAAATATATTTAAGAACAAGGAATATTGATTAACGATTTAAGAAGTTGTTAATTCTGAAATCAAAATTCGTTAACTTCTTTCATGAGCCTTAGCGAATAACTTATCTCATGTTTCATTTCGTGAGAGAGACGCTGACAAGACCTTCGGACCTTGTCAGGTCAAATCTGTCAGCGTGCGTAGCTCCTGACAGCATTTGCACATATAATAAGCTTGTATAATTGCTGCGTCTGTACATATGAACTTATCTATTGACCTTCTAAATAATTTTAAGAACTCTATGCTTATTTTGGTTCTCTTATTAAAGTGCTGACCTATTTGGGCGATAACCATAGCCTGAAGGATGAAATACTGCTTCAAAGATGGGTTGCAGAATATTTAAAAGTGCTTGTTGGACAACCCTATTGCGTTTATTCATTTCTATTTATAAAAATTATTGTCGTAAAATTACATAAAATCTATATAATTTAATTATTTATTATTTTCGTATTCGCACTTTGTTTTATAGTGTGTAACGTTGGTGCTACTGGTTGGCAGGTATAAATAGCTTCGCCTTCTCCAGCCCAACACTGACTTTCAAATATAACAATAATTTTCAAAATGCAAATTACCACCGCTTACCCGTAGCACGTGTTAGTAGCATTACTTATGATTTACTCAAATTTAATAAACATCTGGTCAAAATTCAAAATCATTGTATCAAACTGTCGAATCAAGTCCTGACCGATATTCCCATAATAACTCTCGTCGTGATAAATTTTATTTTTCAAGAGATTGACATTCTTTAAAGTAATGTCCTTTCCTGAGACCTTGAATGTGGGATTGATAATAAATCCTTCATACTCTTCTTTGCCGCCTGCTCCTGCAAAACTAAATTTTTGAAGTTGATATTTTTGTTCTATTTCTTTTTGATTTTCCAGATAATACTTCTGATACAGCACAGTAAAATCAGCCCCGGTATCAAAACGGAAATTTTTCCCATCTATATAAATCATTGGCATTAACCCGTCCATTGCAAAATTTGATTGCCCAGTAAAAGTTGTTTCTTTTTTAGGTACAATAAATTTGTTGTCTTGTGAAATGTGTATTTCTTTTAAAGCCTGGATGATCGGAAATCCCAATATGCCAAATATTTGATATCCGTCTTTTGGAAAATATAGAAATTCATTGGGCAAAACAAGAAAAACAGCATTGTAAACATCAATGTGCCCAAACGTTAATTTCTTACAAACAGCTAGTTGGGCGATGACTTTTTGGCTTGTTGCAGTACCTACATCTATATTGCCAGTAATAATCTGCATTTTAAAATGTTCTGCAATCGACATTGATGTGGTCGACAAATTAGCTCCTGTATCAAAGATAAAGTCTAATGAATCGCTTGCAATAAAGACTTTTAAGGTGGTTAACCCAGCCATGTCTTTTGTTGTTTTAATAATTGAATTTTTACGAATAACTACTTTTTGTGGAGGAGTATTTTCCAACGCAGTGTAAAGCTTTAAATCATTCTCGTAATCTTTAAATTGCGCTTCAGTGAGATATTCTTTATAATCATTCAGGATAACTGAAACAACGTTTTTTGCTTCCTTGTAATTAAACAATTTTAAAGAATTGTCCTTTTTAAGTGCATATAGCTTGATTATTAAAGAGTCAGGGATGCTTTTCTTATTTTCAATTAAAAAATCAATTTTATTTTCCGATTCTTCTGATTGGTTAAAAGCATTATACAGAACCGCTTCAATAAAATTTTGGTGTATTTGTAAAAAATCATTTCTATTTGAATCGTAAAACTCCTTTGCTTTGAAAAAATTTTCTTGTTCAATTAAACTATAGATTTTCTCAAATACTACATCTCTACTCGATGTACAAGCATTAAAAAAACATAAAACTCCCCAAAGGAGCACTAATTCTTTAAATTGTTTCATACGATTTCTTTTTATATAGTTTCATTGTATTCTGACTAAGCTAAAGCCTTTCGTTTTGATTAACTGTCTTTTGTAAAATTATTATTTCATCTCTCGCACTCATCGCAATTTGCCGTTATCTAAAGAAGTCAATGTCTTCTGTATATGAAGAATTGAGACTATCAATAAAATTTTCAACTTTCATTCCCCCAAAAAATTATTTGCTAGCATCAGAAATTAATCGGATACTCTGATGTGGGATTGCCACTTAACTTTTAAGCTATTAAAAGTACGGAATTAGCGGCTTGCGCAGTTTCAGTATTTTTATTAGCAAATTAATTTCTAGTCGCTAATCCCTGCCTGGCCGGTAGGCAAGGTAGCAATAATTTTTCCTTGTGAACTATTACTCACGAACATTTTTGAAAATAGATTGTGGCTGTGAGTAAAAATTAATTTGCGGACTTTCAATGTAATCGGTAACTTGCAATCATCGGACTTTGGGTATTGGCACTTTTTGCAACCTTGCCCCAAACACATGCCAAAATCGCTTTGCTTGCACGACGTTCCGCAAACTTGCTAAGCCTTCCTTCGCACTCTGTTGTTACCAACAGCGCACTTGTATTCGCATTGTCTTCCCTCCTATTAGGCGACACAGTTTTCTTGCAAACTGTCAGAATGGTTTGCCTGCAAGGCAAACAAAAAAAAATCCCAACTTAAAAAATTAGGATTTTCCTTGTAATCGTATAATAATATAATATTTATCTGATAATTATATTTTAAACCATTCTATTACCGATTCAAGAGTTCCAACAGAATGATCTTTATGAAAATATTCATTCTTTTTGCTATTGTAAACATAATCCTTCTCCCATTCTTCTTTATTGGCAATAATTTGCTTAATAGCCACTGCAAATTCAAAAACTTCATTATTTGTCATTGTGGGATGTAAGGACCAACGAACCCAACCTGGCTTATCGGTTAAGTCGCCTGAATTAATTTTATCGGTAATTGCATGCGATTTTTCTTCTGTTACCTCCAATAGATAATGGCCATAAGTTCCTGCACAAGCGCAACCGCCTCGCACTTGAATTCCAAATCGATCGCTTAACAATTTTACTACAAAATTAAAATGAATGTTTTCAACATAAAACGACATTACTCCCAACCTATCTTGAATATTATCGGCCAAAATATGAACCTCAGGAATTGCTCGTAACGCAGGAAAGACAATAGCTAATAATTCTTTTTCTCTGGCAACTATGTTTTCAATTCCCATTTTGTTTTTTAACTCAAAACATAAGGCAGCCTTAATCATTTGCAAAAATCCAGGGGTACCTCCATCCTCACGAGCTTCAATACTTTCAACATATTTGTATTCGTTCCAGGGGTTTGTCCAATCAACGGTTCCACCACCTGGATTGTCAGGAATTTCGTTATTATAAATATTAGAATCGAAAAGCATAATTCCTGAGGAACCTGGTCCCCCTAAAAATTTATGTGGACTAAAGTAAATACCATCCAATTTCTCCATTTCATCGCCCGGATGCATATTTATTTCTTCGTAGGGTGCTGATGCTGCATAATCTACAAATACCAAACCTCCATATTCGTGCATTAATCTGGATAAATTATATATTGGGGTATGAACTCCAGTAACATTTGAACAAGCAGTAAAAGCTCCAATTTTAAATTTGCGATCTTTATATTTATCCAAAAGTTTTTTTAGTTCATCTGGATCAACAATCAATCCTTTACCTGGAGGTATAATTATTACATCGGCATTTGTTTCTAACCAAGAGGTATGATTTGAATGATGCTCCATATGAGTTATAAAAACTACAGGTTTTTCACGATCTTTTACGCAGGTTTTTTTTGAAAGTGATCCACACGCTCGTAAACCCAATATTCTAATTAACTTATTTACAACCGCTGTCATTCCGAAACCTGCCGATAAAATAACATCATTAGGACCCGCATTTACTTGTTTTTTAATTAGAGATTGCGCATAATGATAAGCCTGAGTCATTCGAGTTCCAGTTTCGCAAGTCTCAGTATGAGTATTTGCTACAAATTCACCAACAACATTAGATAACTGATTTTCGATTGTTTTATGTAATCTTCCACTTGCAAGCCAATCAGCATATACAATTTTTTGTTTACCATAAGGCGATATATATGTTGCCTCATTACCTATGACGCCTTTTCTAAATTCCTGAAAATAGTTCTCTAAACTACTCATATATATTATTTTACTTTAATTATTAATATTACAAATCAATTACAAAATAACAAATATAGAGTTATAAAATTTATAACTTGCTAAATATTTAACGTCATTTAATATTTAAAGTTCTTATCTAATGATCCTTATAAATTATTTGTATCTATTTTGTCTAGGTGTTATTTTACAAGCAAATAATATTTCATGATAAAAACTAAATTTCGTTTGTCCTTTTAACATATCTGTTTGTTGTAAGCAAAAAATATTTAAAATTCATTACATTTGAGGCCATAAAATAAATAGTAATGAAACAAATCACCTTATTAATTTTCATGCTGTTAGCAGTGTTTGCAAATTCTCAAACGACGCTACAATCGGTTCATCCTTTTAAAAATGGAGAAAAGCTTTCGTATATTGCCTCATACAATATGAAAGGTTTAATGACTGAATTGGCTGGAATTGATATGGAAGTTACGGATGTATCTGGAAAGAAAAAACCTATTTACAAATTAAAATTTACAGCAAATACCTTAACTTCGTGGGACGATTACGTAAAAGTACGTCATGCCTATCAAACTTACGTTGAAGCATCTACATTAAAGCCGCTTATTATGGCTCAAGACTCTGATGTAAAAGGAATAAAAACTGATGCAAAATACAGTTTTAAACATAAAACAGGAATTGCTGAAGTTACAGGAACCAAAGATAATGGAAAACCAATAAATCTTAAAATTCCAATTGACAATAATTCATTTGATATTGTTTCGTTGTTGTACATGGCTCGCACCTTGAATTATAATAATTTAAAAATTGGAGAAAGTAAACCATTCAAAGCTTTAGCTTTAGAACGATCGATACCTATTTCAATTAAATACATGGGAAAAGAAAATATTAATGTTAAAGGAATGGGAAGTAAAGAATGCTATAAATTAGGGCTTGTTTTAAAAAATAAATTTGTGGTTGAACCTGATGTAACCTATCTATGGATAACCACAGATAAAAATAGAGTTCCGGTATTAATATCAACAGTTTATAAAGAAGGTAAAGCTTTAATTAAGTTAAATAATTTTGAAGGATTACAGTACAATTAATAAAATAAGACAATTATGAAAAAAACATCATTTGGAATAAAAATACTAAACATAATAGCTATTATTTCGGGTTTTATAGGAATGCTATTGCCAATTAAAATGGGGGGAACTATTTCGTTTTTACCTCTATTAATTGCTTTATTAATAGGCTTATTTACCTTATTTATAACAAACAAAAAGAAAGTTCGCTGTGTTGGATGCTATTTAGCGTTGAGCTTGTCAACCATAGGAATACTTTTAACATTGCTTATAAATTTAACTAGCGAGCCTGAAGTTGCTGTAGATAAAAAGACCGAACAAATTAGAGAAAAATCGGCTCAAGAAATTGAGAAAAGTGATGATTTGGATGATGCTCTGGATGAATTAGACTTCGAATAATTTCAGTTTCTAATCAAACGATAAAATTACTGTAGCACCGCCATTATCGTTATTAAAGGTTTCAATTTTACCCTGATGAGCATCCATAACAAGTTTTGAAAAATATAAATCGAGACCAATATTGTTATTCATATGAATATTGGCTGTAGAAAATGGAGTAAAAATATATTTTAATATTTCGGGTGGGAGGCCCCTCCCATTGTCTTTTATTGCAACGACTAAACGTTCTTCCTTACGAGAAATATTTACAGAAACTGTTCCTTTATCCTCCGAATATTTGTATGCATTTTCAAGCAATTTTGTTAATACCATACCAATTAATTTCACATCTCCGTAAATAGTATGATCTGAATTAATAAAATTTGATTCGAACTTAATTTCTTTGTGCTTGTATTCCTTTTTTGTTTGAGAATAAGCTTCTGCTAATAGACTATTAATGTTTACAGGTTCCGTTTTTAATGAATAATGGCCAAACTCAAGCATGGTTATGTAAAGAGCAATATCTGTAAAACGCTCTAATCGATCCACTGAAATATTTAAAATCTCAAATAATTCAATCAGGTTTTTGTCAGTATTTTCACTTTCCATTAAACTTATTGAACCAACAATACCGTTTAAAGGGGTTCTTATTTCATGGCTTATCATTTTTAAAAAGTTAATTTTTGCCTCATCCAATTCCAACAGTTTGCTGTTAGCTTCATCTAGTTTTTTTGTGCGTTCTTTAACTTTTTCTTCTAACTCATTATTCAGTTTAATTAACTGCTTTTTACTATCATAAAAATCAAGTTGCGTATTCACTCGCATTAGTAATTCCTTTGAATTAAAAGGCTTGGTTACATAATCTTGTGCACCTAGTTCAAATGCATTAATGACATTATCAGTATCGCAATTTGCCGTTAAAAAGATTATTGGCATCAAATCAAATTTCTTATCTGCCCGAATAATAGTACAAACCTCAAAACCATCCATCTCAGGCATCATTACGTCTAATAAAACCAAATCAAATGCTCGTTTTTTAAACCAATCTAAGGCATCAAATCCGCTTATGGCAAATTCCACCTGGTAACCTTCATTTTTTAATGTGTTTCCTAAAACTTGTAAATTTATGGGAGTATCATCAACAATTAGAATAGAATATTTTTTTCTTTTTGTCATGGTTTTTTAATTTTTTCGCTTATTAAAGATATCTAATTTAAAAATATTTTTTATATATTTTTATAGAGGTCGGTAGTTAAGTACTTAATTTCATTTAGAGAGAGAGATGCTAACGACCTTCGGATCTTGTCATGTCAAATCTGTCAACGTGCGTAGCTCCTGACAGCATTTGTACACATAATAAGCCCTTATAATTGCTACGTCTGTACATATGAACTTATCATACAGCCTCTATAATTATTATTAAACCCTAACCCCAATTACCGTAATATCATCAATTTGATCATAGGTGTCGTCCATCCAATTTTTTAATGTGTTTTCAAGGATTTCTTTTTGCTCAAGCATTGGTAAATGCACCACAGACAATAGCAACTCTTTAAATCGTTTTTTCTTGAACTTTTCATTTTTTTCGCCACCAAATTGGTCAACAAAGCCATCGGAAAAAACATATAATAAATCACCTTTATTAATTTCAATTGTATGATTTGTAAAGGATTCTTTTTCACGAATATAAACCCCAATAGGCATCTTATCAGGTTTTATTTCTTCAATTTCGTTTGCAAGCAATCCATTCACATTACGTATAATATAAAGTGGGTTGTTAGCACCTGCAAACTGAAGTTTCATTTCCTCATAATCAATGGCACAGAGTGCCATATCCATGCCATCTTTCACCAAGCCTTTACCCGTGTTTTGGTGCAAATGTATTTTCACTTCTTCGCGCAGCCTATTTAGTATTTGAGACGCATTTAATTCATCGTAAAATTCGGCAATAATTTCATTTAAAAAAGAGGTTCCTAACATACTCATAAAAGCACCAGGCACTCCGTGTCCTGTGCAATCAACCGCTGTAAAAACATGATATTTTTTTGTAAATACCTCCACCTTTCTAAACCAATAAAAATCGCCACTAACAATATCTTTGGGTTTAAAAAAAATAAAACTATCTGGAGCCACCTGATTTATTTCATCGCTACTTGCCAAAACCACTCCTTGAATTCTGCTGGCATATTCAATACTGCTGGTAATTTGTTTTTTCTGTTCCGATATTTCGTCACGCTGCTTGGCCAAATAGTCATTTTGAGTCGCCAGTTCATCGTTTTGAGATTTTATTTCTTCATGGGCATCCTGTAAATCACCGAGCGTTTTTGAAAGCTTATAGTTGGTTACATAAAATTGAAAAATAAAACTCGATAAATATTTATTAAAAAAGCCCGAAATAAGAATGAAAATTCCTGTGTAAATAATTATCAATATGCTTGATCCATTACTTGCATGAATAATTGTATTCAATAGAATACCAAAAAAAGTTGCAAATGCAATTACTTTCCATTGTATTCGTAAAGCCGAAGTGGTGTTTATTATAATAAAGAATATAGAGGCAAAAAGTAAATATTGTTGTATGGTAAGATCAGTTGTAGAAAGCATGATTTCTTTTCCTTCGTAAAAACCACCAAAGACCATTAAATAATCCATAACAATAGTGAGATATTTTAAGGCTGGTTTGGGTTTATCTCGCTTGGTAACAATATGTAATCGGTATAATACAAAATACAGAAATATAATGCCCGGTAAACCAATAAAGATATGCCAATTATCAAGTTTCCCAAATAAATGCATCACCACAAAATCTGTGATTATTAAAAATGTAATAATAAAAGCCCGATAAATGTTAATTATATTTTCAATGGAAAGTTCCTGCTTTTTTATTTCAAGCAAAGCGGCAGGCTCATTGCATTGGTGGTTTCTAAAAAAATTCATAAACAAAATATTTTACGATTTGAATTAAGCCATATTGCCTTCAATTTAAAAATTTATATCGGTAAATGACTCTTTTAGGCACATGAATTAAGATATTTCACACTGGAAATAAATGGAAGAAAAGCTAAAATAATATAAAATGTAAAGCTTTCCAGACTAGCTTGAATGAATCACGTCTCTTTTAGTAACCTTCCAACGCTTATGTGTCCACAACCAGTTTTCGGGTTTTTCCATTATTGTTTTTTCCAAAATATGCATGTATTTTGCAGTAATTTGTCCTAGATCCTCTTTCTCAGGATGATCGACCAGTTTAACAATTTCCATTTCATAAAAACCACGTTTCACACGCTTTACATCAAAGAATATAAGCGGAAGATTATTAAAACGGGCATAACTTTCAGGTCCATGCAAGCAAGGTGTTTCTCTTCCTAAAAAATCTACCCAAATTGCTTTTTTCATCATGCCCCCAGGAAATTGATCAGCTGCCATAATGTATACTACTGGTTTGTCTTTTTTACTTTGAAAATATTCTTTTGTATCATATATCGATACCAATTTCATTCCTGAATTCTCACGCAACTTTTTTGTATAATTTTCAATTAGCTTATTCGAAAGGGGTTTATATAAAGCTGCGGCCTGATGTTTTAGTTGTCCATTTACGGCCTGAATGCCCCACTCCCAATTTCCGTAATGACTTGCAACAGCAATAACATCTTGATTATTTTCATAATATTCATCCAAAATTTCAGGATTTAGAAGCTTATATCGCATATGAAACTGCTTTTGACTCATGGTAAAACCTTTCAAACCTTCGACAAAAATATCGCTTAAATTATACTTATAAAAAGCTTTACATAATTTCTTAATTTCCTTTATAGTTTTATCAGAAAAACATTTTGACAAATTATCGGCAACCACACTTTTACGATAACCCACTAAATAATATATTATTACATAAAACACATATCCTATTTTATACAAAATATAAAATGGAATTATGCGAAACAAATTAATTCCCAAATAGAAAAAAACGAAAATAACTTTGTTCATAAATTGATATTTTCGGTAAAAATAGAAGTTTATTAATCATAATCAACAATAAAATCAATTACTTTTACCTCAATTAATTGTGCATTATGAAAACAAGACTAACCGATTTATTGAATATTGAGTACCCAATTATTATGGCTCCTATGTTTTTGGTTTCGAATACAAAAATGATAATTGAAGCTTTAAATAATGGAATTACAGCTGCCATTCCTGCAATGAACTACAAAACCGATAAGGAACTTAGAGCCGCTATAACTGAAATTAGAAAAGCCTCTGACAAACCTTTTGGCTTTAATCTAATTGTTAACAAATCGAATCCAAGATATAAGCAGCAATTAAAAACCTTAATTGAATTAAATATTGATTATATTATTACATCGCTGGGGAATCCAAAGGAAGTTATTGCAAAATGCAAACCCTTAGGAATTAAAGTATTTTGCGATGTGGTAGATTTAAAAACGGCACAAAAAGTCGAAGGTCTGGGAGCCGATGCCATCATTGCTGTAAATAGGCAAGCGGGTGGTCATGCAGGTCCATATCCTGCCGAAAGACTGATTCCTCAGCTAAAAGAGAATTGCACGATTCCGATAATTTCTGCGGGTGGAGTGGCTACTCACGAACAATTGAATAAAATATTAGCCCTTGGTGCCGATGGGGTTTCCGTAGGAACTCCCTTTATTGCAAGTAAGGAGTGTTCTGTTTCTGATGAATACAAACAAGCCATTGTTGAATTTAAAGGAAAAGATATTGTTCTGACTAATAAAATATCGGGAACGCATTTGGCCGTTATAAATACACCTTATGTTCAAGAAATTGGAACCAAAGCTACCTTTTTAGAAAATTTATTAAATAAAAATCGTTTTCTTAAAAAGTACATTAAAATGCTTATTTTCAATAATGGAATGAAAGCTATTGAGAAGTCAGCATTTAAAGCTACTTACAAAACGGTTTGGGTGGCCGGCCCAAGTATTGAAGATATTCATGAAATAAAAACAGTAAAAGAAATAATTAAGCAATTAACCATTTAAACTTTACAAGCTATGAAATATCCATGCAATAAATATTACACCAACCTAAAATGTTTAACATGGATATTAGCTTCCGTTGAGCCCAGTTTCATCTAACCAATAAAATTATAAACAAATGAAAAAAACATTCTTAATTGGACTTTTAACATGTATATTTTCTCTTTCAAATGGCCAAAATTTGTTGTTACAAATTGGTGCAAATGGCTCAAATAATTTTGAGAAGCATGATGGTGAAATAGCAAGTGATATTGAAAACTCATTATTAGGGCTAAACCTTGGAATACTAGTAGAAAAACCATTGATAAAATCATTTTCATTAGAAACAGGTGTTATATATAATATAAAAGGTTCGAAAGAAAGTGGTAGTTTTTTTGGATCAGACTACAGCGCTAAAATGAGATTAAATTATATAGATGTTCCTTTATATTTTAAACACACTCATAAAACTAGATATAAAGAAAACTACTTCATAAAAGCAGGTCCCTATGTAAGCTTCTGCTTAGCGGGAACTATAAGAGTTTCAGAGACTGATGGCGATGGTAAAATTGTTGCTTCTATTGACTGGGGAACAGAAAAAAATGAACTAAAACAATTTGATTACGGAGCTAATATGGCACTTGGAATTGATTTTTCAAGAGTTATTTTATCATTAAATTATTCGCATGGATTAAGAGATATTGCAAACCTTAATGACCATACCTTGCAAAACCGCGTATTAAGTATTAGTTTAATATTTAGAAATATCAAATAATGCTAACAAATTATCAAATAGAATTAATAACTAACGAATTGATTTTTGCCAGTTCCCGAAGCAGTGGCCCGGGGGGACAACATGTAAATAAGGTAAATACTAAAATTGAACTACGCTTTAACATTGCTAATTCAACGGTTTTGTATGACCATCAAAAAGAAATACTCCTTTCAAAATTATCCAATAAAATATCGGCTGATGGCGACCTAATTATTATTTCGCAAAGTACCCGTTCTCAATTAAAAAATAAACATGATGCCATTGAAAAGTTTATTGATATGCTATCGAAAGCATTAAAACCAAGAAAAAAGAGAGTTCCCACAAAACCTACCAAAGCCTCAAGATTAAGAAGATTGGAATCGAAAAAAAGAACTTCGAAACTAAAACAAACAAGAAAAAAGGATCATTTCAATTAGTTGGGGAGTACCTCCTATTTATCCGTATTTTTTAGAAACTCGAAACATAAATAAAGGGATGAGTTGGAAAAGATGTGTCGATTTTTTTTCATTAAACAAAATTGGATATCGTTTTATATATTTGTGTTGTGGCGCATAGTCAGACTCCCTGCTAAACAGATAATTATTATATAATAACATTTTATTTTGTTAACAAACTTGTTAACTTTGTCGTATGAGTAGAGAGATACGATTTTATGAGAAATAATTCATAGAGTTTTATTTAACACTTGATTTATCAGTTCAAGAAAAGATTGAATATGTATTTAAAGTGATTCGGACAGTTGATATGATTCCTCAAAAGTTTTTAAAACACATTGAGGGAACTGATGGGCTATATGAAACAAGAGTTAAAGTCGGAAGTGATATTTATAGAGTGTTTTGTTGTTTTGATGCTGGGAGAATTGTGATATTGTTTAATGGATTCCAGAAAAAAAGTCAAAAAACACCGAAAAATGAGATTGACAAAGCATTGAGATTTAAACAAGAATACTTTGATAAAAAGAAAGGAAAATAATTATGAAACAGATTAGTGATGCAAAAACATTCGATGAACTTCTTGATAATAAGTATGGCAAACTTGGTTCAGAGAAACGTGATGAATTTGAAGTTAAAGCAAAAGCCTTTGTCGTAGGCGAAATGATTAAGGATGCAAGAAAAGAAGCACATATGACACAAGAGGCCTTAGCTGCAAAGACAGGAACAAAAAAGAGTTATATATCTAGACTTGAAAATGGTAAAATTGATATCCAGATTTCTACTCTCTTCAAGATATTTGAAGAAGGATTGGGAAAACGACTTGGATTTACTATGCTATAATCTACGACGCCACAACAGCGCATTATAAATCAGTTGCAGGAAAGTGCTATATTTGAAATTACGAATAAGAAATTAACCAAATACGAGATTTAAAATAAAGTGCAAATAAATGCAATCGCCTCATATGCATCACGTTAATAATCATGTTCACATATTATGTGTCCTTTCAAAAAATATCGCACTTGCTAAGTTTCTTGAAGAAATTAAAAAACATAGCAGTAGATGCCTGCCTGGCCGGCAAGGCAGGTATAAAATCTTTTGGATTGCATTATAAGAATTTTGCATGGCAAGGAGCTTACGGTGGTTTTTCTGTTAGCCCATCTCTTCATAAAAAACAAAACAATATATCCATAATCAAGAAGAGCAGCATAAAAAATAAGGTTTAAGGAAGAATATCTTTTATTTCTCAAAGAATATGGGATTGATTATGATGAAAGATATTTATGGTCAGACTAATGCTAAGCTGTCCTTTCAGGACGATATTCACATTTTAAATCAATAACCCGAGGCGTTGCCATCGGGCTAAAATGAATTGGACTTTCAGTCCGAAAGATATAATGCAATCAAAATAGAATAAACTAGATTAATTGCAGCAGTACCTTGGCTATAGCTAAGATGACACGCAGAAGCGGCTGGAATATAACCTCATTTGTAATTTAATTTTCGAATATTTTATTTGTCACTATTATTAATAATAAAACTAGATGAATTCCTATTCTTCCCCCAACTTTATAAAGTGATCCAGAAAAAATTTGGAATAGCTTTTAGAAAATTCTTAAACAACAAATCTAATTTGACAATTTAATATCAATAAGTGTTTTTACATCCTCTAATGCTGCGGTGTTTTTAAATTCAAAACTAAAACCACGACCTTCAGCATAAACCTTTGCTTCATTTATCATAATTTTGAATTCCTCTGAAATGTTTGATTATAACGCTTGCTCAGTAGCTATTTTGCCAAATACAAAAGCAACTAGAAAATAACTATCTTGTGGAATTAAATAGATAATAGCACGTTTTTTATCTTTAAGCCTAAATCCCCAACCATATTTTTTACCCGAATAATTCCAATGCTCAACAGCTTCGGGATATTTTAAAAGGGTATATTCTTTAATTCATATCCAACTATCAAACAATGCTCCTACAACGGATCACATTAAAAAGTTAGGAATTTAAATAAAATCACCTAAATATTTAATGTTAAATTGTTGCGATGCATGTAGATAATTTTATCTGTATAAACTTTAATTAATTCTTTGTATTTCTGCAACTTATGTT
>JAEINW010000141.1 GCA_016342715.1 Salinivirgaceae bacterium
GGGTTACGGAAAATGAAGAATCAATTGGATAACTTCAAGAATTGGGAAAAAAGCGTAATAAATTAAAATGGTTGGTTTGGTTTCTATAGAAGCTACTAAATTCCAATATTTTGTAGCTCTCAACTCCCTCCCTAATTTTAGGGAGGGCTGGGGAGGGTAAAAAAATACTTTGATTAATTTTTAAAAAAGTACAGTAGATTTAGTTCAAATGATTATTTAGAATCCATTCAATTTCATAGTTACTGTGGGTATTAACAATAACCAACCCAATATCATTAATATAATCATTAATGGAGTAATCCATTTCACCCATTTATCATAAGGGATTTTAGCAACACCCAATACACCTATTAACACACCTGAGGTGGGAGTAATCATGTTTGTAAAACCATCGCCAAATTGGAAAGCTACCACAGTTGCCTGACGCGACAAACCAATTAAATCGGAAAATGGAGCCATAATAGGCATGGTTAAGGCAGCTTTTGCTGAACCTGAAGGGATTACCACATTAATTAGTGTTTGAATCCCGTACATTACGCTTACAGAACCCAATTGTCCAAATTCTTTCATGGCGCTACTTAAACTATGCAAAATGGTATCAATAATTCTTCCTTCTTCCAACACCACAATAATTCCACCTGCTAAGCCAACAACCAAGGCTGCTGACATAATATCTTTGGCACCCTCAATAAAAAGTTTGGCAATATTATTAGCCGATCGGTTCATGGCAATTCCTGAGAATAATCCCATTCCAAAGAATAAACTGGCTATTTCCATTATGTACCATTGGTAACCCATTACTCCAATTATTAAATAGCATATGGTGTAAATCAGTAGCATAAGCACAAAGAAATGAGCTGATTTTTTTAAACTAAAAAATCCCATAATAGCAAAAATACCAGTTAGTATGGGAATAATTGAAACTGTAGATTCTGAATTACCAATTTTAAGTGTTGATACAGGATATATTATTGATGCAGCAATCATTCCTGCTAATAACAAAATATAGGTTATCCATGCTGACTTAGGCGTATGATATGTTAAAGATTCAACATCGGCTTCTCCTTTTTTTCTCCAGTATTCATCTTCCTTATAAACTAAGGATTTGCTTGGGTCTTTTTTTACTTTTCGGGCATACAATAATATAAATGTTATGCCAACAATATTCAAAACAAACCAGGCAAAAATTCGATATTCAAATCCTGAGAATAAAGGGATTTCTGCTAAACCTTGGGCTATTCCAATGGTGAACGGATTTAAAATGGCTCCAGCAAAACCTAATCCGGCAGCTACAAAACACATGCTTACGCCCACAATGGAATCGTATCCCATGGTAATGGACAGAGGTACAAATATTATAATAAATGCTATGGTTTCCTCACTCATACCGAATATGGCTCCAAATAAACTAAACATGATCATAATTAGGGTAATAATTATATTATCGACACCTAACATTCGAATGAGTTTAAATTTTTCTAGTTTCCGAGTAAATCTTAAAAAACTAAAAATTCCTACATCTAAGGCGCGACTTTCGTTCATTATCCAGAATGCACCACCAATCATTAATATAAAAATAATTATACCTGCCTGATTTTCAAAGCCTTTAAAAAGCGCAGCAAATATTTCCCATGTTTGTGGTTGACTGTCAATATATTCAAAAACTTTGGTGACATGTTCCTGGCCATTTATTACTTCAACATTATCCACGTATTTTCCTCCGGGAACAAACCAGGTAGCAACTGCTGAAATTAAAATAAATATGAAAACAATTACATAAGTATGAGGTACCTGTCTTTTCTTTTTTTGCATAGTTAAGGTGTTTGTTTTTTTTGTGATGCGAATATAACGATTTTGAAATAACCCAATAAACTATTGTTAAAAATATAGGGATGTTTTACATGTTTAATACAATTAAATTGTACTATGCCCTTAATTATTTTAATTGGTTCGATAAATTTTCAAGAGCCATTTTTGCTTTGGAATGAATGGTTTTTTTATATATGGGAGCATCAAGGTTTAAGCATAATTTGAAATAAAATTCTGCTAATTTGTAATTTTTTGTTTTAGCATTTATCATTCCACAATTGTATGCTGAGTAGGAGGGATAGTAATATTTTGAATCTAAATTCGAGGCAATTACTATTTTATAAAATCGGAGGGCACTTTCATTCTCTTGTAGCATTTGATAATTTCTTGCCAAACGATAGGCATATTCCAGTTTTTGATTTTCATTATAGGATGAAATTTTTGTTTTATCCTGTAAAAGAATAGTCATTGATTCGTGGTATTCACCGGCATCGAAAAGCATTCTTGATTTAATCAGCTCAGGCTTCCATTGGTTCATAATACTTATTTCCTGCATTGCCTGTTTATCGATATTTAATTTGTACGACTTATTTAAATTTATTTTTGATATATATTGCTTGTGTTTTTCATGATTCGGTTTAATAAAATAAAACCAAGCACATTTTAAATTGGCATATGCATTGCCATTAGTTGATTTATTATTTAAAATATAATTATTCAATTTTAAAACTCCGTTTGAATCCATCTTATTTAAAAGAGCTGTTCCATACATTAAATTCAAATAATTAAATCGGTTTAAAAATTCTACTGAATCAGAATATGAAAGTGCTTTTAGTTGCGAATTGTAATTTTGTTGCTTACTCATGACAAAAGAATAAGTGAAAGCTTCCAATGGACCTATTTTAAAATAGTCGTTTGTAAGCCAACGAAAGTGATCTTTATTTATTGAGCTTGTTTCGTTTGATGCATATGAAATCAGGGGCAAAATTATCTTTAATTCTCTATCAATTATTTTATTATTGTCTGATGATGTCTGTATTGAATTGAGAGTAGTTGTTTCTAATTTATAGGATGTATTGAAATAGTTTTTGACATAATTTGTAGCTGCCTGAATAATTAATTGCTGCTTCTTGGATGCTTCAAAACTTGGATGATCAATTATTAGATTTTCAACATGTCTTTTAGCTTTGTAAAAATTCTGCAAAGCCGATAAATAATTCTCTTGATTTAATTGAAGAAATGATTTGTATAAATATATATCGGCTAATGAATAATCGAAATATGGATTATTTGATTCGTATTTTGTGAGATTGATAATGCATAAATTTAATATGTCAATAGTAGAATCAGTTTTATTTGTTTCTGTTTTAGATAGGTTTTCAATAAAGCATTTTTGTGCTTTTAACCAAATCCAAAGGCCATTGTTCTCATTTTCATTAGATGTAATAAAATTTTGAGCTTTTTGGAATTGTAAACCAAGAATTAAGTTATGTGTCTTTTTTATATCAGGATTGTAATCAAATTGCGCTTTTGATTCCATATGAAATAGAAGGCTACTTAGTAGTATTAAACATCGAAGTAAATATTTACCACTTTTTATAGTATTGTAGTGTTTCATAAAAAATAAAGAGAATCCATTTATTGTAAAGATGCAATAAAATTAACAAATCTTAAATAGCATTTTTTTACAAATGATCAATAAGTAGGTGTATAATACTTATGTTAGGTTTTATAATCTGCTTGTAAGATAAATTCTACAAATTTGCAACAAGTTAAATTTAAGTACGTATATTTGTACGTATTAATGGACTTAAAAACACAAAAATGATTGCAGCAAACTTCTCAGAATTTAGGACAGAACTAAAAAAATACTTAGATAGTGTCGAGGATGATAATGAAACATTGATTATCAAAAGAAAAAGCGGAAAAGGGGCAGTAATGATTTCATTAGATGAATATAACTCGATAATGGAAACAATACATTTGCTAAGCTCTAAGAAAAATTCGGATAGACTGTATGAATCAATTCAGCAAATGAAAGCAGGCAAAACGATTAATCAACAATTAGACGATTAGCATGATATTAACATTCACAGAAAACGCCTGGGATGATTATCTTTATTGGCAAAAAATGGACAAGAAGATTTTAAAAAAAATAAATGGACTCATAAAAGAAATTCAACGAACTCCATTCGAAGGATCAGGACGACCTGAACAATTGAAATATGATTTAGCAGGATATTGGTCCCGAAGAATTGATCAAGAACATAGACTTATTTACCAAGTCGCAGATAATGAAATTTTAGTTTACCAATGTAGATTTCATTATGATTAAGTGAGGAAATTACAAAAGCTAACAAAAAACGGATCATGTTTAGCTTGAAACTTCATTCATACTTAGATTTACTGCAAATTAATTTACTATGAATAAACCGGTACAGAAAAAAAAGCATTAAAAACGCACTATTTTTTATATCGGTTGTTGGGCTTCAAAAAAACAAATAAAAAAAAGGATATCCGATTTTGAATACCCTCTTAAAAAAGTTTTTGTAAACTATTAGTCTAGTTCTTCCAAACCAGCATCTACTAAAATTCTTCCGCAATACTCACAAACAATTATCTTTTTACGAGCACGAATATCCACTTGACGTTGTGGTGGAATTTTATTATAGCAACCCCCACAAGCATCGCGTTGAACGGTTACAACAGCAAGTCCGTTTCGGGCATTGCCTTTAATTCTTTGATATGCAAGCAAGTATCTTTCGTCAATGTTTTTCTGAATTTCTAAAATCTTATTTTGAAGTTTTTGTTCTTCTAGTTTAGTTTCGTCAACAATGTTGTTTAACTCACTTTGCTTTTGCTTTAAATCACCAGTTCTTTCTCCAAAAGTTTGATTTGAACTAGCAATAAGAACATTTTTACTTTCAATTTCAGAAGAAAATTCGCGAATACGTTTTTCACAAAGTTGAATTTCAAGTGTTTGAAATTCAATTTCTTTTGATAATGAATCGTATTCTCTATTGTTTCTTACATTGTTTTGTTGTTCTTGATACTTTTTTATTAAAGCCTCTGCTGCAACAATTTCATTTTTCTTGTTGCTTACTGCTTGCTCTAATTCTTTAACTTCTGAACTAAGATTTTCAATACGAGTACTTAATCCTGCAAGTTCATCTTCTAAATCTTGAACCTCAAGAGGCAATTCACCACGTAAAAGTGAAATCTTAGTAACCTCGCTATCAACCACTTGAAGATCATAAAGGTATTTTAGTTTCTGCTCCATGGTTAGTTCTGCAGATTTACCTTCTTTCTTTACTTTATCCGCCATTTAGCTATAAATATTTTATAGGATTAGTATTTACTTTTGTCAAACGAATTGCAAAATTAGAAAATTTTCTCGTAAGTAGTTCAAAAAAAAGTTCTTTTGTGTATTGTTCACTTTCAAAATGTCCTATATCTGCAATAATTATGTGGTTTTCTGCATCAAAAAATTGATGATATTTAAAATCACCGGTGATAAATATGTCAGCTTTTGCTCTTATAGCATCTTTTAATAAAAAACTACCTGCACCACCACAAACAGCAACTTTTTTTATTTTATCACTGGTTAATTGGGTATGTCTAATAAAATCACAGTTAAATGTTTTTTTGAGATTTTTTAAAAATTCCATGGTTTCAATAGCTTCAGGTAATTCTCCAATCATACCAGCACCTACCTGTGACCAAGTATTTTTTAAATCATAAATATCGTGCGCAACTTCTTCATACGGATGTGCTTTTATCATTGCCGAAATTACCTTATTTAATAAATGATTTGGCACAACGGTTTCAATTCTTGTTTCAGGTTCAGTGTGTACTTTATTTATTTCTCCTATATGTGGACTTGCATTTTCTCCTGCTTTAAAGGTACCATGTCCCTGTAAATTAAAAGTGCATGAATCATAATTGCCAATTTTACCAGCGTCAGCATCAAGCATTGCTTTTCTAACTTCATCGGCATTTTTGTGCGGAACAAAAACAACCACTTTGTTAAGATTTTCTTTTGAAGGTGCAAGAATTTTGGTTTTTTCTAAGCCTAATTTTTCGCATATTTTTGAATTTACGCCATTATATAAAACACTATCGATGTTAGTGTGTGCGGCATAAATAGCAATGTCATTTTTTATGGCTTTTATAACTGTGCGTTCAACATAGTTATTTCCATTGATTTTTTTTAATCCACTAAAAACAATTGGATGGTGCGCAATTATTAAATTCAAATTTTGGTTTATGGCATCCTGAACTACATCCTCGGTAACATCTAAGGTAATTAATACTCCAGTAATTTCTGAGTTTTTATTGCCTACAATGAGACCCGCATTATCATAAGATTCTTGAAAGGGCAAGGGCGCAATTTCTTCAATGTAATTTGTAATATCTGAAATAATCATGTTTGGTTTATAAAATAGTGAAATTATATAGGTTTAATTCCGATAATTAAGACATCATCCGTTTGTTCTTGGGTGTTTTTCCAATCGATAAAAGCTTTTTTTATTATTTCGCCTTGTTCATTCATCGGTTTATCTGCATTTTTTAAAAGTAGTTTTTTTAAGTTTGATATGTAAAATTTGCGTGTGTCGGGGTATCCAAACTGATCGGCAAAGCCATCGGTAAATAGGTAAATACTATCGTTTGGTTTAAGTTTAATTATTTTATTATCAAAAGGTTTGTTGTCTTTAAAATGCACGCCAATGGGCATTCTGTTAGGTTTGTATTCTAATAATTCATTATCTCTAATAATATATAAAGGGCGATTAGCGCCTGCAAATTCTAAGGTTTCGCTTTGTTTATCGATGATACAAATAGCCATATCCATGCCATCTCTGTTTTCATTGGATCGTTTGCCTTGTTGTAATGAATATTTTATTTTTTCACGAAGCAAGTGTAACAATTCGCTAGCTGTGATATTGTTTTCTTGTAAAATTATTTCGTTAAAAAATGATAAACCAAGCATGGTAATCAATGCTCCAGGAACCCCATGTCCGGTGCAATCACTTACCGCACAAACTACTTTATTAGGATTGCCAGACAGTTTTTTAAACGAATAAAAATCACCACTTACAATATCTTTTGGTTCCAAAAAAACAAAATAATTAGTAAAATATTCTTTTACGCTTTCAACATCTTGCATCATAGCCTGTTGAATATCACGTGCATATAGAATACTGTCAGTTATATGCTTATGTTGTTTAACTAATTCATATTTTTGTTCTTCAACTTTATTTTTTTCGTTTTCGTAATTTCTGCGTAATGAACTGAAAATTAATGATGCAAATATTATTACGTAGGTATAGGTAAATAATAGATCACTTTCTCGTATTTCTGGTGTAGCATATGGATGTACCCATTCTGGCTTCAAAAAATAAACCAAATACAATATTATTAGGTTTCCAAACAATATTAGGCTGATAATAACATGCTTTTTTTGGTTGGTAATGCTTAAAAATATAATAAAAGCTAAAATATATAGAAAATTAATAGAACCTAATGGACCCTCGTTGTATAGCCAAGTACCACTTAAAATCACTAGTGATGCAGCAATAAATAAGTTAATGTGAAATTTTTTAAAAACTCTTGAGCGAATGTATATGAATGTTAATATCAAAGTTCCCGTTCCAATAATATAATGTAATATTTCTGGCAATTCTAGTTGAAGGTTTATTACAATACTAATTAAAGAAATAGTAACAGCAATAAATAGAGCAATGTTGAAAAGCCTTTTGTCAACATTAAATTCTGTGTCACTTCCCGAAATAAGCTTACTGATTTTTCTGTAGAATTTTTTTACCATACCTAATGATTCTTCATTTAAAGATATTAAGAATTTTTAATTAGTCTTTGCAAGCGTTTTTTAGATAAATTTGATACTTCAAGAACACCCAAAAGCATTTTATATATTTACATAATAATACTAAATTTAGAACAATTAAAGCAAAAAATACGATAACATAAAATTAGTTAACTATGGCAGACTTTAAATTTCAAAAACCGTTTCCAATTAATAAGGACACAACACCTTATAGACTACTATCAAAGGAGTTCGTATCTACAGTTGATTTTGATGGAAGAAAAGTATTGAAAATCGATCCTAAAGGATTAGAATTTCTAGCACAGGAAGCTTTTGCTGATGTTTCGTTCTATTTGCGTTCTCAGCATTTAGAGAAATTGTCGAACATATTGAAGGATGATGAAGCTTCCGATAACGATCGTTTTGTGGCACATACCATGTTGCTCAATCAGGTAATTGCTGCCGAAGGCGAATTGCCTACCTGCCAGGATACTGGAACGGCTATTGTGATGGGTAAAAAAGGGGAAAATGTATTTACAGGAGTTAATGATGCAGAGCATCTTTCAAAAGGAATATACAATACCTATCAAGATAAAAACTTACGTTATTCTCAAGTGGTTCCATTAACAATGTTTGATGAAAAAAATACAGGAACTAATTTGCCAGCTCAAATTGATATTTATTCTGAACAAGGAAATGCCTACGAATTTTTGTTTGTTACTAAAGGAGGAGGCTCGGCCAATAAATCCTATTTATACCAAATGACCAAATCCTTACTTACTGAAGAAAACTTAACAAAGTTTGTTCAAGAGAAAATTAGAGATTTGGGTACCTCGGCATGTCCACCTTATCATTTAGCCTTGGTTATTGGTGGAACGTCAGCTGAAGCTACAATGATTGCTGTTAAGAAAGCATCAGCAGGGTATTTTGATCATTTGCCAACCGAAGGAAATGAAGGCGGGCAAGCTTTCCGTGATTTAGAATGGGAAGCAAAGGTTCAAAAGATTTGCGAAAAAAGTATGATAGGCGCCCAGTTTGGAGGAAAGTATTTTGTGCACGATGTTCGGGTAATTCGTTTGCCACGACATGCAGCATCTTGTCCTGTAGGAATTGGTGTGAGTTGCAGTGCCGATAGAAATATTAAAGCAAAAATTACAGAAGACGGGATTTTTCTGGAACAATTAGAAACTAATCCAAAAAAATATTTACCAGCGCGAGCTCCACATTTAGCTCCAGCAGTTGATATTAATTTAGATCAACCTATGGAAGATATTTTAAAAGAGCTTTCAAAACACCCAATAAAAACTCGTTTAAATTTAAATGGAACCTTAATTGTTGCTCGCGATATGGCGCATGCAAGAATAAAGGAAATGTTAGATGCTGGCAAAGCTATGCCTGAATATTTAAAAAATCATCCGGTGTATTATGCGGGACCTGCAAAAACTCCAAAGGGAATGGCTTCTGGTAGCTTTGGTCCAACTACTGCAGGTAGAATGGATCCATATGTGGATGTATTCCAAAAGCATGGAGGAAGCATGGTAATGCTTGCCAAAGGAAACCGCAGCAAACAAGTGACCGATGCATGCCATACGAATGGAGGGTTTTACTTAGGTTCCATTGGCGGTCCTGCAGCAATTTTAGCAAAAGACAGTATAAAATCTGTGGAGGTTCTTGCTTTTGAAGAATTAGGCATGGAAGCGATAAGGAAAATTACCGTTGAAAATTTCCCGGCATTTATTATTGTTGATGATAAAGGAAATGACTTTTTTGAGAAGTTGTGAATGAAAAAACAATAATTAAGTTCGAATTTCTTGCAGAGCCACAAAGGCGCAAAGGTTGAATGTAATTACTTTGCGGCTTAGCGACTTTGCGAGAGATTGATTTATTGCATTACCCATTTTATGGTTTCTGCATATTTTCCATTTTGTAGCTTAATTAAATAAACTCCTTTTGGTAAGTGCGTTAAATTCAATTTTCCATTTTCATTTATAATTTCAGAATGCACTTTTTGTCCGAGATGATTAAAAACCTCAATAGTTGCTGAGTTTTTTGATAGCCCTTCAATTGGTATGTCGTTATTTTTTCACAAAAAAATACACAGTTGATAACTTTTTGTGCAGTTTATTTCAACTTATTTAAAATATGCAATAATCATAAAATGAAACGATTAAGGGGCTTGTGAAATGTTAATAGCTTAGCATAGTAAAGCCTAAAATTCAATCGTCTGAAATTTTTATTTTGCATATTCAAGCTTTTTTACTCAATTTGCACCCTGATTTTTATCATGTATATTTATGTTGTTTAATATAATTGTTGCTCATAAATTACATGCTGTAAGTGAAATTAGAACTCAATAGGGGGTGAATTAAAGAAACAATCCCAAATAAGTGTTGTTAAGGTAATAAGCTTTAAAGAGCAGATTTTATGGATACAAACGGGAAATTATTTAAAAAGTTCTTAGAACGAGAAGATAGAATTGCCAATCAGTTTAATACTGAAAACGCAACCAAACAACACAATAAAGGGAAATTAACAGCTCGCGAAAGAATAGAATTACTATTTGATAAAGATACTTTTGAAGAAATAGATGCATTTGTAACCACAGCAGCTGCTACAAGTAACTTTGGAACAATAACAGAATCGTTTGGTGATGGTGTAATTGTTGGTCATGGTAAAGTATCCGGCCGACTAGTTTTTTCATATGCCCAAGATTTTACAGTAATGGGTGGATCTTTAGGGGTTGTTCATGCCCAAAAGATTTCAAAAATTCAACAAATGGCTCTGAAAATGGGAGCTCCAATTATTGGCTTAATTGACTCGGGCGGAGCTCGTATTCAAGAGGGAATTGCAAGTTTGGCGGGTTATGCCACAATTTTTAAAAATAATATCGATTCATCGGGTGTGATACCTCAAATTTCGGTAATTATGGGACCTGCAGCTGGTGGTGCTGTTTATTCACCTGCATTAACCGATTTTGTTTTTATGACCAATAAAACCAGTTATATGTTTGTGACTGGGCCAAATGTTGTAAAAGAAGTACTTAACGAAGATGTTACTAATGATGAATTAGGTGGCGCTGAAGTTCATTCAAAAAAGAGCGGTGTAGCGCATATGATGTATGAGGATGAAGAACATACCATTCAAGGGGTTCGCAAAATGCTAACCTATTTTCCATCAAATAATGTCGAAAATCCGCCGATAATTCTTAATCCTGAAGAAAAGGACGATTATATTGAAAAACTGCGCGATGTAGTACCCGATGACCCGAATAAACCCTACGATGTTAAGGATGTTATTGATTTAATAGCTGATACCAATAGCTTTTATGAGATTAGTGAGAAGTATGCTCAAAACATAGTGGTGGGCTTTGCGCGTCTTAAAGGCAATACTATTGGAATTGTAGCCAATCAGCCAAAAATGTTGGCCGGAACCATTGATATTAATTCCTCGATTAAGGCAGCACGTTTTATACGTTTTTGCGATGCATTTAATATTCCACTATTAACACTTGAGGATGTACCCGGATTTTTACCCGGGATTGATCAGGAACATATGGGAATTATTAGAAATGGCGCAAAAATGCTGTATGCTTATACCGAGGCTACCGTTCCAAAAATTACAGTGATTCTACGAAAATCGTACGGAGGTGCTTACATTGTAATGAACAGTAAAAATATTGGCGGCGACTTTAATTTTGCCTGGCCAACTGCTGAAATTGCAGTTATGGGCCCCGATGGTGCTGTTGCAGTTCTTTATCGCAGAGAATTACTCGCTTCTGAAGATCCAGTTGCTTTGAAAAAAGAGCTGGTGAAAACCTATCGCGACGAAATTGCCAATCCGTATATTGCTGATGAAAAAGGATATATTGATGAAGTAATTGATCCGGCAGTTACCCGGAAAAAATTAATAATTGCTTTTGAGGCACTTCAAAACAAACAGGTGTCATCTCCAGCAAAAAAACATGGAAACATTCCATTATAATACTAACAATTAGGCTAATCAAACTTAGATATTATGGGTATAAAAAGTATACTTATAGCAAATAGAGGGGAGATCGCAATTCGAATTGCAAGAACCTGTAAAGAAATGGGGATTGAAACCTGGGGGATAAAAACATCCATCGAACCGAAGGCTCATTATTTAACTCAGGTTGATAAAGTATTTGATATGAGCGATGAGTTTTCTGACGTAATGGTTTTTTTGGATATCGAAAAACTATTGGAAATAGTTAAGGAAACTGGGGTCGATGCTGTTCATCCAGGTTATGGTTTTCTTGCCGAGAATGCTTATTTTGCTCAACGATGTTTAAATGTGGGTGTTAAATTCATTGGACCAACTCCCGATGCTATTTATAAAATGGGAAATAAAACGGTTGCTAAACAACTGGCTCAAAAACATGAAATTCCCATGGCAAGTGGTTTGGCAAAAACCATTAAAAATGTTAGCGAAGCAAAAAAAGCCGCTGATAATATTGGTTATCCGGTAATAATAAAAGCAGCTTCTGGTGGGGGCGGTAGAGGAATGCGTATTATTCATAAAGCCGAAGAGTTGGCGCAAAATTTCAGGTTGGCAACCAACGAAGCCGAAAAAGCTTTTAACGATCCATCGGTTTTTATTGAAAAATATATTGAGAATCCAAAACATATTGAGTTTCAAATTTTAGGCGATTCTCACGGCTCTTGCATTCATTTGGGCGAGCGGGAGTGTAGCATTCAGCGCAAGCATCAAAAGCTTATTGAAGAAGCTCCTTCGTCGGCATTATCTGATGAATTGCGTAAAGAAATGGGAGAGGTGGCAGTTAGAATAGCCAAAGCCGTTAAATACGAAAGTGCAGGAACCGTGGAATTTTTATTGGACACAAATAATAAATACTATTTCATGGAAATGAACACGCGTATTCAGGTGGAGCATCCGGTAACGGAAATGATCACTGGATTCGATTTAATTAAAGAACAAATTAGAATTGCACAAGGCGAAAAACTTACGCATACTCAAAACGACATAAAACTTAATGGTTGGGCTATTGAATGTAGAATTAATGCTGAAGATATTCAAGCCGGATTTTCTCCTTATTTAGGCACTATTGAGAATATGATTTTTCCTACAGCTGAGCATATTCGTGTGGATAGCGGAGTGGTTGAGGGCGATACCATTTCGCCAAATTTCGATTCTATGGTTGCCAAATTAATTGTTTGGGGAGAGGATAGAAATACTGCAATTGCGAATACAAAAAAAGCTTTAAATAAAGTTTGGATTAAAGGTTTGAAAACCACCGTTCCGTTTTTTAAAACCGTTCTGGAGCATGAATCTTTTATCAATGGGTCGTTTACTACCGCTTTTATTGAAAAAGAATTGGATAGTATGCATGAAAGTACTGACGATGAAAAAGTTCTTGCTGCGTGGTTTGCAACCTTGCAATACATCGAGGAAAGAGAGAAAGACGCAGCGAATCAGGTTGATTTCGAACAAGGAAAGAACATTAATCCTTGGGTACTTAATAAAAGGATGAAGTCATTTTAAATCTTTAAATTGCAATAGATTATGTTACTTGAATTAAAAGAAAGTGGGACCATGAGATTAGGACGGAATTCGAAAAAGGAACTAAAAAAATTAATTGCAGTTGATTTACAACGTAAAAAATTTGAATTTTCTCTTCCATTTTCAGATGAATTGAAAATAAATGGAAAAATTGGCGAAGTTATTATCAAACAAGATGATAAGCACGGTAGCTATTTAATTTGGAAAAATAAAAAATACCCGGTTGAGGTATTAAATAAAAATCAAAACAAATATGAAATACTATTAAATGGTGTTTCATATTATTTTACCATTGAAACACCCACCTCGTATAAACGTTTTAAATTCTTATCGGCAAAAGGGAGTTCTTCTAAAAATGAAAACCTTGAAGCCCCAATGCCAGGAAAAATTATTGAAGTTTTGACAGAAGAGGGACGAGAAGTTAGGGCAGGAGAACCCTTGCTAATTTTGGAAGCAATGAAAATGCAAAACGAAATTCAAAGTCCGATTGCTGGTAAGGTTAAAAAGATTTATATTAAAGCGGGTGAAAGTGTTTTGAAAGATGATTTAATGATTGAAATACACGGAAAGTAGAATATAACAACAGCTACTATTTAACAACAGAAAAGCCATCCATACGCTCGTAGGATGGCTTTTTCTTATGTACTTATCTGGCATTTAAAAGTTGAGGAATTTGGCTTAATGGACAAAATTAATGGTAAAAACATCTATAAGTCTTACTATTGTTGATTTAAAGTTAGTTTAAAGGC
>JAEINW010000142.1 GCA_016342715.1 Salinivirgaceae bacterium
TGCTCCAATCGCTCAACTTAGATGATACTTACATGCAACGAAAGGTATAGTAATTATCAGGCATAAGCCACAACACTATCAAACATCAATTGATAAATAATTAAAAAGAATAGATCTGGGTGCATGATTGATATTTTTTCAAATTGAGACTTCAGCTTGCACCCTTTTCTTTGTAGGTTCTATTTCTTGGGGCGATGCCCCAAGCTAAACTATGCAAGGCTTTCAGCCTTAGTTCAAGTGAACAAAGTGCAGGTGAATACGCAAAACAAGAACATGGCATGTTAACCTACTACTTGCTTAAAAAACTTAAAGAAACCAGAGGCAATATCACTTTTGCTGAAATGCACAATTACCTGATTAAAAAAATTCCTATCCAATCAATTTTAGAAAATGTTAAGGAACAAACTCCACAATTAATTAAAAGTCCATTTTGTAAAGCATTGGCCTTTTAGTTTCCACAATTGTAATCTATTTTTAGGAAAATATTCTTTTGGAAAGCCGATTAAAAGAATTAATTTCGGTCTTTTAATACTAATTCAATATTATATTACTATGGGAGCATTTCATGCATACGATATTCGTGGCGTTTATAACAAAGATTTTAACAAAGACGATGTTTATAAAGTTGGTTTTTTCTTGCCTCAATTATTAAAGGCCGACAAAATTTTAGTGGGTAGAGATGTTAGGGTTTCTTCGCCAGAAGCATTTGAATATTTGTGTAAGGGCATTACCGATGCCGGTGCCGATGTTTATAATATTGGTTTAGCTACCACGCCAATGGTATATTGGTCGACTGCAAAATATGAGTTTAATGCATCTGTTATGATTACGGCATCGCATAACTCGAAAGAATACAACGGCTTAAAAGTTTCTCGCGAAAACGCTTTGCCTGTGGGTTACGATACGGGTCTTGGTGAACTTGAAAAACTATGCAAAACCAAAGAAATTATTCCTGTTGAGAATAAGGGGAAAGTAATTGATTATGAGATTAAAAAAGCATATGTTGAATTCCAAAAACAATATTTAACCGATTTAAAGAATATTAAAATTGGATTGGATTGTTCGAATGGAATGGCTGCTCTTTTAATAAAAGATTTATTGGGCGATGATCCTATTTATCTTTTTGATAAGATGGATGGAACTTTCCCGAATCATGAGCCAAATCCTTTGGTTGAAAAAAACGTTGAAGATTTAAAAAATCTTGTTAAAAAAGAAAAGTGTGATGTAGGTGTTATTTTCGATGGCGATGCTGACCGCGTAATGTTTGTTGACGAAAAAGGACAGTTTATTTCTCCTGACTTAATTATAGGATTGATGGCTCACTATTTTTTAGAAGAAAAAGGGCTTAAAGGAAATGTATTGCAAGATATTAGAACATCGAAAGCGGTGGCTGAGTATATTGAAACTTTTGGTTCAAAAATGCATATGTGGCGTGTGGGAAGAGCTTTTGCAGCTCTTAAGCTTCGCGAAATAGATGGGATTTTTGGTGGCGAATTAGCAGGTCATTATTACTTTAGAGACTTCTATTATTCCGATTCTGGAATTATGGCTGCTTTAATTGTATTAGATATTGTAAACCGTAAAAAGAAAGAAGGAGTTACATTTTCTGAGTTAATTGGCAATATTTCAAAATATGCCAATTCTGGTGAACTCAATTTCAAAATTGAACAAAAACAAGATGCAATGGATGCTGTTCGTAATTATTTTACGAACCTTGAAAAACCAACTGCATCTTACGATTTTGATGGCTACCGTGTTGAATATGCCGATTGGTGGTTTAACATTCGCCCAAGTAATACCGAGCCATATTTACGCTTGTTAGCAGAAGCAAAATCGGAAAGTTTATTGGATGAAAAACTCACGAAAATTAAAGAAATAATTAATACGTTTGAATAAAAACACAAGAGTCAAAGTTACCTTGCCCCCAAAAAGTTAAACACTATTTGGGGGCGATTTATTGGTGTAAAATCAAAACCCACCTAAACATAAAAACATCGTTAAATATAGATTTACATCATTGGATTTTGAAATAAAAAATGGTCGAGCTGTTCCTTTGTGTACAGCTTTGTTTTTTCATATACTCACTATATTTAATTCTCTTTTTAAAATATTCATCAATAATATTTGTTTCCTTAAACCAATTCAAATAAAGCTCAAAACATATGCTATTATCAGGGAATTTTTGTGTTAAATATGATATGCATTCATATGCCTTTTCCATTTCTTTTTCGAAATCGAGATATATTTTTGTAAGAAAGAATCAGGTTTAAATGCATATAAAAAAAAGAATCCCCCAACGCAAAAAACTCCCCAAAATTGAGGAGCTTTTACATTAAGAACTAAAAAACAATTACAATGTAATTTCTTTTCCGTTATAAAAATCTAATATTTTTATTCTAAATATATACTCATATTTAGCTTGTATAAACGATGATTGTGCACTGCTTACTTTGTTTTTTGAATCGTTAAACTCTAATGGTGTGACAATTCCGAGCGTGAATTTTTCTTGCACATATCTGAATGCTTCTTCAGCACTTTTCAGCGCTTTTTCGCTAGAATAATAACGCTTCATAGCTGCAGTTGCGTTTGCATGCACTTGTTGTATTTCTTTTAATAAATTATTTTTTTCAAATTGTAATTCATACTTTTTATTTTCATAATTTATTAAAGCATTTTGATGATTCAGTTTTGCCGAAAAACCATTAAAAATTGGAATGGATAGATTCAAGCCAACACTAGTTCTTAGATAGTCATTGAATTGGTCGGTAAAAGATGCATTATCTAAATCAAAAAAATGTGAGTAACTATCTCCGATAGATGCACTTAAACTTAAAACAGGTAATTTTTGAGCTTTTGCAATTTCATTGTTTTTTTCCGCACTTTGAAGCTGTAATTCTTTGCTAATTATCTCAGGCCTTTCAAGAACAGCCTTTGCAAATACTTGATTTGAATTAAGCAATTCTGAAGTTATCGAGGCCTCATCAAAGACTGGAGTAACTATATCAAATCCATTTATTTCTTTCAATTCTAAAAGTTGAATTAAATTTAACTTCGATAATTGCAACTGATTTTCGTTATTGGTTAAGGTTAACTCTTCGGCAGCAAGCTGAGCTTCGGTTTCAAGCAATTTGCCTTTGGCCATATTTCCTGCATCCACCTGTTTTTTATTGTATTCAATTTGCTGATTAGTAATTTCTAATTGCTCTTGAGAAGTGGCAACTAATTCCTTATTAAATAAAATGTCTAAATATGCCGAAGCAACGCTTAAGGCAATATCATCTTTTGCTTTTTCCAAGTCTTTTAAAGATGCTTGTAAATTAAAATCTCGTTGTTTAATTGTATTTCTTTTAGCAAATCCATTAAAAAGAGTCATGTTACTTGATAAGCTTGCTCCTAATCGCATTGAGTTTCCACTTACGTTTACATTGTCACCTCCTGTTGAAAGTCCAAAATCAAAAGATTCACTGACATTAGCATTCAAATTTGGATAGATATTAAACTTTGCTTTTTCAAGTTCATTCTCATTGTAATTTACATTTAAAGCTTGTTGCTTAATTTGTATATTGTTTTCAATGGCATAATTCACGCATTTCTCAAGCGACCAAAGTTCTTGTGCCATTCCTTTGAATGATAAAAGTCCAAAAGCAATCAAGGCAAAAGTGGCTAGTATATATTTTTTCTTTTTCATAATAATTCTATTTTTTCTAGTCAATTAGTTTTCCTGAGGACCTTTTTTCTTTTCTTCTTTTTTCTCTTCACCTTTTAGTTTATCATCCATGGTAAGACCATCAGTAACCTCAATGTTTAAGCCATCTGATAATCCAATTTCAATTTTTCGTTTATCAAATGTTTGTGGAATGGTAATGGAATCGCTCGTTAAAACCTCAACAAAAGCGGTATCGCCACTAAATGTAATTCTACCTTCGCTTATTGCCATTACGCTATCGCGGCGTTCCAATTCAATATCAGCATTGGCACTATAGCCAGAGCGAATAAACTGGTTTTCTTTTAATTTAACCTGCGCTTTAATATCAAATTGAATGGCTCCATTTTCTTCAACCCCTTTTGGCGAAATATATTCTAACAAGGCATCAAATTGTTCATCTTCAATGGCTCCAATAGTTAATTTTAAAGGCATTCCCTCAATAATTTTACCTACTTCAGTTTCATCTACTTTCCCTTCAAAAACCATATCGTTCATATCAGCAACAACAGCAATGGTAGTACCATCATTAAAATTATTACTTTGAATTACCGAGTTTCCTTCTTTTATTGGAATGTCCAAAACCATTCCGGCAATGGTTGATCTAATTAAAGTATTTGAGGCGCTTTCTGCTTTTTTACTCACCCCTTCTTTAATAATTTCAAGATTACTTTCGGCAGATTCTAATTCTTGTTTGGCAGAATTAAATGCTAGGGTTGCATTTTCGAATTCCGATTCAGAAATCACATTCTTATCAAACAATTGCTTTTGACGGTCAAACTTAAGTTTTTCATTTTCAAAGTTAAGCTGTGCCTGGCTAACTCTAGATTCAGCAGAGTTTAAGCTAATCATATCAGGAATTACTTTAATTTTAGCAATTACTTCTCCAGCTTTTATCATTTCACCAGCTTCTAAATAAATTTCCTGAACAATACCTGAAATTTGTGGCTTAATTTGTATTTCTTTTCTTGGTAATACCGATCCCGTTGCAATGGTTTTCTTTACGATATTTATTTTTGTTGGCATTTCAATTTGGTATACTATGGGCTTGTTTCTCGATTTACTTGCTAAAAAAACAAGGGTGCCAATAAATATGACGGCTACTAAAATCCAAACGGCTGTTCTTAATACTTTTTTCATTTTTTTAAGGCTTATAAGTTTTTTTCTATTTCTTCTATTTATTTTGATTAGACTAATTCAATTATGTAAAGTTACACGTAATTCTCTTTGTTCATGAAAACGCTTCGCTTAGTCGATTGATTTTTTCTTTCCATTTTACGTATTTGTTATTTTGTGTTTTCATAGTTATTATCATTTAAGGGTTTCTATAAATATTTTTATTCTTGCCTAATTGCATCGATGGGTTTTATGCGCACTGCTCGGTTGGCTGGTATTAATCCGGCAAAAGCGCCTGAAACAATTAAAATTATTAAGGCAATAGTGGCCACTCTAATATTTACTTCGGGATCTTTAAACATTTCACCACCCCCACCACCTTGCGACATGGCAAAATTAATTCCCTCAACCAACCAAATTCCTGCAGCTAATCCCAAACTTCCTGCCACTGAAGTTAAAAAAACCGATTCTGTAATTATTTGGGTAATTACTGAGAATGGTTTTGCTCCCAAAGCACGCTGAATACCAATTTCTTTGGTTCGCTCTTTTACAATTACCAACATAATGTTACTTACTCCAATTACTCCAGCCAATAAGGTTCCAATACCAACTATCCATATTAAGCTGTTGATGCCAAAAAACAAACCGTTCATTTTTTTGAATTCTTTTTCTACATTAAAACTACCCACCGCTCTGGTATCGTCTGGATGTATTTTATGTCGTGCTCTAATAATTGCTTTTGCTTTTTCTTCAACAATACCCACAGGAAAATCGTCGTAAGCTACCATAGCGTACCAGCCAACACGATCGCCAAAATTGTATGTTTTTTGCAAGGTTGAAAATGGCATATGAATATTTTGCTCTTCACGTTCTCCTTGGCCGCCACCTTTTTTTGATTTAAAAGTACCAACAATTTTAAAATAGAGTCCACTCACCTGGATATACACTCCAACAGGGTTTTCATCTGGTTCAAAAAGAGCTTCAACCACTTTTCTACCAATAACAACCACTTTTCGTTCTTCTTTAATATCAATGTCGTTTATAAATCGACCTGCAGTTATTTTTAAAGGGTCTATCTCGTTCCATGCAGGATAATCGCCCATTATAGAAAAAGCTCCGGTTTTTTTGCCATGAACGGCATTATTTCCTTCCTGATTTCCCCATCCATTTAATCGCGGTGATAGAAGTTTTAATTCCGGGATGTTTTCTTTCAGTATTTTTGTGTCGCTGTTTGTAAAATTATAACGCCTACCTCGTGAAAAGCCTTTGTAGGGCATTGTGGTTCTTTGAGTCCACATAAAACAGCTATTTGTTGAGAAATCACCCATATTATCAAATACAGCTTTATGCAAGCCATCACCCGAACCCAACATAATAACCAGCATAAATATGCCCCAAAAAACCCCAAATGCGGTTAAAAACGAACGCAATTTATTCTTTCTCAAAGCATTGATTATCTCATTCCACTTATCAATATCTAATAAACTCATAGCTATTCCTCCCTTAAAGCTTCAATGGGTTTAATACTTGCTGCACGTCTAGCTGGAATTAATCCTGCCAAAGTACCTGAAATAATTAGCAATAGAGTTGCCCCTATAGCTATACTAATATCTACACTTGGGTTTGAAAAGAAATCGTTATGTAAATGAGGTGCTAAAAGTTCCAATAAACCAACACCCGATACCAATCCAAAATATCCAGCCAAACTGGTAATAAAAATGGATTCTAACATTACCAAACCAATAATTGAACGTGGCGTTGCTCCTAAAGCTTTTCTAACCCCAATTTCTTTGGTGCGCTCTTTAACAACTATTATCATAATATTGCTAACACCCACAATTCCCGAAATAATGGTTCCAATTCCAATAATCCAAACGAACATTTTTATTCCAGCGAACAAGCTTTGAAATTTTTGAAATTCTTCTAAATTATTATTGATATAGATAGCTCGAGAATCTTCCTCAGAAAAGGTGTGTCGTTTTGCAAAATTCGAACGTAAATCCTGCTCCACTCTTCTACTTTCTTTCATCATTTCTGGTGGGATAGTAATTGCTATATTTTGAATTTCATTTGTTCCGGTAAAAACTTTTTGTCCCGTTGAAATAGGAATATAAACCCGTTGATTGTCTCGATCGTTACCATCTTCATAAATTCCAACTACCAAAAACGGAACATTATTAATTTTCAGATATTTACCAATTGGCTTTTCTTTTTTAAACAAAGCCTCTTGAACCACAGGACTTATACAGGTTACTTTTCTGCTTTTTTGCACATCTAAGTCGCTAATAAAGCGTCCTTCAAGAATATCGACATTTTCAAGAACTTTTGTTCCTTTATGAACAGAGGTGATGTCATAATCGCCATATTCGCTTTTGTAAGAAAGGTTTCGTTGGCGCCAAATATTTAAGCGAGAAGAAATAGCTTCCACTTCAGGAATATCTCTTTTTACAATGTCGTAATCTTCATTGGTAAATTTAATTCTTCTTCCTGGTTTTAATCCACGAAATGGCATGCTTGTTTGTCCTCGATAAATCCACATACTATTGGTAGCATCGCGCTGAAACTGATTGGTTATACCATTTTGCAAGCCGTTACCCGATCCGAGTAAAATTATAAGAATGAAAATTCCCCAAGCTACACTAAAGGATGTTAGTATAGTTCGCATTTTATTTTTGCGAAGTGTGGAAAAAATTTCAAGCCATTTATCTTTATCAAACATGGTTTTAAGGTTTTAAGGTTTCGCTGTATAATAAAGTATTGTTACATATTTCTATTTATTTATTATCTAATTTAATGGATAAAACCCTACAATTTATCTTCGATGAGCTCGCAAGCTCGGTTCATTAAAGATAGTTTAGCTTTGCTAAGCTCCCCGATAAAAAATCGGGGCAGGCAGTCCATTGTTCTCGGTTCTATAAATTTTTAATGTCGAATATCGATTAACGAATAATTATTTAAGATGTTTTCTATTGTTGTATAAGTTCCATTACTTCAAAATTCTTAAATCGTTAATCGTTGTTCATTATTCAATTTTTCTAAATAGGAATTTCATTCCTTGCTTTTTTAAAACTATGGATTTCAATCCATAGGGGTTTATTTATTCATACCTAATGGCATCAATAGGTTTAACTTTTACCGCTCTACTTGCTGGCAACAAACCAGCTAGAGCTCCTGCAGCTACAAGAATTAATAATGCTTTTAATCCTGATGCTAAGTCAATGCCTGGATTTAAAAAAATATCATTGTCAGAATTTGCAAGTATTATTCCTAAGCCTTCATTTAAAAGAATTCCCAATATCAAGCCAACATATCCGGCTGTAAATGTTAAAAACACAGATTCCATAATTATCTGACGAATAATATTATAAGGTGTGGCACCAATGGCTCTTTTTATTCCAATTTCTTTGGTTCGTTCTTTTACAATAACAAGCATGATGTTACTAATACCAATAACTCCCGCCAATAAAGTTCCTAATCCAACAACCCAAATTAATATTCGAATTCCTAAAAAGAGATAGCTCATTATTTTAAATTGACGTTCAATATTAATGTGCCCAATCGCACTTATATCTTCAGGTGCAATGTCATTTCTTTTCTTAAGAATCGATAATACTTTATCCTCAATGTCGGCAACGGAGAATTGCTTTTTTGCAGTAAACGAAAACAAGTGAACAATGTCCCCATAATTAAAGGCTCTTTGCATAGTTGTAAATGGAATATGAATAGCTTCTCTTTTATCATATCCAAAATTTAAATTGTTATTTGTGTCGAACACCCCAACTATTTGAAAATAAACACCAGATACTCTGATAAATTTACCTAAAGGATTCTCTCCTTTTTTAAATAAAACTTCTTCAACTCTTGGCCCAATTACACAAATTTTTCTACTATCGCGTATGTCCATATCGTTTAAAAAACGACCTTTTGTTATCTCAAAGGGCTCTACTTGAGCCAAAGCAGGATAGTCGCCATTTAAACTAAATGAACCATATTTATCTTTATAAACTGTATTGTTAGGTGTGTTTTGTCTAAAACCCTGTAAACGTGGCACTAAGTGTTCAATTTCTGGTGTGTTTTGTAAAATAGCTTTCATATCGTCATTTACAAAACTCCAGCTTCTTCCTTTCTTAAACCCCTTGTAGGCAACAGTGGTTGGCTCCGACCAAACAAATGCAGCATTTGTCGCAAATCCTTCAAATTGTTTGTTTATCCCATTTTCCAAGCCATTGCCTGCACCAGCTAAGGCAACAAGCATAAATAATCCCCAAAAAACACCAAATGCAGTAAGCGTTGAGCGCACCTTGTTTTTTGTTATAGCCTGCCAAATTTCTTTATATAATTCAATGTCAAACATAATTCTTCTTATCTTATTCGTAACGAAGTGCCTCAATGGGTTTTATTTTGGATGCTCGTATGGCTGGTATCATTCCTGCAATGGCTCCACTAATAATCAATAACAAAGTAGCACCAATGGCAATGCCTATATCAGCATTTGGATTCAAAAATAGAATAGGTTGCCCACCAGCATCGGTAGTTGCTGGAGCATTAGCAATGCTCTGGTCAACCATAAAATCAATGACTTCCATTATAGCTACACCAATTACTAGTCCAACATATCCAGCTACTGTTGTTATGAACACGGCTTCTGAAATAACCAAACTTACTACAGAATATGGAGTTGCACCTATCGATTTCCGAACGCCAATTTCACGAGTTCTTTCCTTAACAACAATTAGCATAATGTTACTTACACCCACAATTCCAGCTATTATGGTTCCAATACCAATAAACCATATAAACAGTTTAATTCCATTAAATACTTTTTGGGTTTGCTCGTAACTATCAAGTGTGTTGTGTATATTTAATGCGCTTTTATCTTCAGCATCAAAGGAATGAATTGCGGCCAATTTTTTCCGAATCTTCTCTTCAATTTTTTTGCTTTCTTCAACCGATGCATCGCCGGTGGTAATTCCTATTGTTGATACACGCACCCCACCATTAAATATACGCTGAGCTGCCGAAAATGGTAAAACTACTCTTCTGTTTTGCCAGGAACTTCCTCCCCCATCGGCATAAACGCCAATTACCTTAAACGGGATGCCATTCACATGAATGTATTTGCCTACAGGATCAATTTCTTTAAACAGAGCTTTCTGAACTTCTTCGCCCACCACCACAACCTTTCTGCGTTGTTTGATATCAATTTTGTTTAAATATCTGCCCGACAAAATTTTGGAACCTTCAATGGGCTGATGAGATGGGAGCACACATTGAACAGTAAAGTTTCCTAGCTCATTTTCGAAAGTTACTTGTGTACCTCCCCAAATATTAAATTGTGGAGAAATATTATCAATCCCAGCAATCTGATCACGAATGACTTCGTAATCGTTATTGGTTAAGGTAACATCACGATCTTTGCTTAATCCTTTGTGACCAACACTTGTTTTACCTCCACTAATCCAAACTGCATTTTTGGCATTGGAATCAAAATTACGCATTACAGCATTTTGCAATCCATTACCAGCTCCAAGCAGAATAATTAACATTAATATTCCCCAGGCTACACTAAAGGAAGTAAGAAAAGTTCTGAGCTTATTCTTTTTTAACGTCGAAAATATTTCTTGCCACTTATCAAAATCAAACATGACTTAAAACCTTCTTTTTTCCGTTTTTAATGTTCGTTTCAATAATACCATCCTTTAATCGAATAATACGTCCGGTCATTTCAGCAATATCGTGCTCGTGAGTTACAATTATTATTGTAATACCATCATCATTAATATCTTTTAGAATGTCCATAACCTCATATGATGTTGTTGAATCTAGCGCTCCTGTGGGTTCATCAGCCAAAATAACTTTGGGTTTTGAAATTAATGATCGAGCAATTGCAATGCGCTGTTTCTGACCTCCCGATAACTCGTTTGGCATATGGTGAGCCCATTCTTTTAATCCCATTTTATCGAGATATTCAAGGGCAATTATATTTCGTTTTTTTCTACTAACTTTTTGATAATATAGCGGTAATGCAACATTTTCCATCGCATTTTTAAAAGAAATCAAGTTAAATTGCTGAAAAACAAAACCAAGGGTTCTGTTTCTATGAACAGCCGCTTTTGCTTCGCTCATATCACGAATTAACTCATTGTTTAAATAATAAGCTCCTTCGTCGTAACTATCTAAAATACCTAAGATATTAAGTAGGGTTGACTTACCCGATCCGGAACTACCCATAATGGAAACCATTTCACCGGCTTCAATTTCAAGGTCAATTCCTTTTAATACATGTAGTTTGTTTGATCCTGTTATATAGGATTTGTGTAGTTGTTCAAGTTTTACCATCAGTTCTAAAGGGTTGAAGTTTGAATTATAGACGCAACTGAAACATATAAGTTACAATTTTAAAACGAAACGATATTTCAATTTGTTATGTGTAAGTGTAAGTGTTTGATTCAATACATTATAAATTGTTTTTGTTTCAACCCAAATGTAGTCGATTACTATTATTTATATAATAATTTTTCGGTGAGTTTAAGTTTTTGTCGGGTAGGTTTTACAAAATTATAGGTAGAGTGAGTTTATTTGATCTTATTAATTTCCGAATGATCTAAATTAAACTATAAATTACAGCTTGATTTCACGAGCTCAATAAATTATTTTTTTCTTTTTTATTAGAAATATTTGCAACTACGATAAAAGTCGTATATATTTGTACGACAATAATCGTAGTAAAATTATGAGCAAAGATAAAAACAATCCCACAGCAGCAGAATTAGAAATACTGAACATTCTTTGGCTAAAGCAACCGCTTACGGTTAAAGAAATTCACATTGAGCTAATAAAAACAAAAGATGTGGGTTATACTACAGCCCTTAAAATTATGCAAAACATGACTGGAAAGGGATTGTTAAAACGCATTTTAAATGGGAAAAGCCACTTATATACAGCGGCTATTAAAAAAGAAGAAACCCAGCAAAACCTATTAAGTAAATTTGTGGATACCGCTTTTGCTGGATCGGCCTCAAGCCTAGTAATGCAGCTACTTGGCAATAAAAAAACATCGAAAAAAGAACTCGATGAAATAAAGAAAATTATTGACGAAATGGAACAAAATCAATAGCCATGAAATATTTAGAATCAATTTTTTCAGATCAGATAATTGAAGCCATTGGATGGTCAATATTTCACTCCATTTGGCAAGCAGCTTTATTGTTAATTATTTTGGTTATAGCTCTATTTTTAATGAAAGAATTCTCTGCAAGAACCCGATATTTTATGGCCTATGCAACTTTGGTGTTAATGCTTGCTTGGTCAATTTCAACCGGAATTCAATCGTACAAATACGCACAAGAAAAATTAGTTATAAAAGAAAGACTATTAACTAACCCTCAAGGAATCACCCAAGAAATAAAAGAAATTTTAACCGTTGAAAACAATGCTTCTTTGAAAAAAGCAACTAAAGCCCAATTAAAATGGATAAAATTCAAATCAACCATCCAAAATAATTTTCAGCTTGTTTTTGTTTTGTGGTTAATTGGTATTCTTTTCTTTCTTTTTAAAATGGCAGGAGGTATGGCCTACTTAATGCGCTTAAGCAAACGTCAAACTATTCCTTTAGATGCTAATTGGATTGTAAAAATGGAAAATCTTGCTATCGCTCTTTCTATAAACAAACCTATTCAGATTTTACAATCGTATATTGCGACAGTTCCCATGATCATTGGTCATTTAAAACCAATCATACTAATTCCAGTGAGTCTTTTTACAGGATTATCAGATAAAGAAATTGAAGCCATTATTGCACACGAATTAGCTCACATAAAAAGACACGATTACTTTTTTAATATTATACAAGCTGTTATTGAAACTTTATTCTTCTTTCATCCGGCAGTTTGGGTAATTTCCAAAATAATTCGCGACGAACGTGAACACAGCTGCGATAAATTAGCAGTTATAGCAACCGGTGACAAACTAAATTATATTAAAGCGCTTGCATCGGCTCAAGAATTAACTTTTAAAAACCCTTATAAAGCCGTGGCTTTTACCCGAAGCAACGGTGGATTACTAACGCGTGTTAAACGCCTTAAAACCATGAGTAAAATGAAAAACAAAGTAAGCGAAGGATTCTTCGCAGCATCGCTAATATTTATTAGCCTTATTTTGTTATCGTTCACAACAACCGATAACAATAAAAACAATACGCTAAAAAACCTTTCGGTTTATACTTCTGAAAACCCCCTCCCTGTTTTGGGATCGTTGACACCAACCTTACCCATCTTATCAAAGGACACCATTGAAAGGAACATAAGAAAGCGGATGGAAAACATGGAAGAAGTGCCTGATGATTTAGAAAAAGTAATTGAAGTTGCTTTGGCTGAAAATGAAGAAATGTCTACCGAAATTCTAAAAAGCATTGAAGAGGCCATGAAAGAAATTGAGTGGGCTAAAATCAATGAAGAGGCCATGCGTGAAGTTAAGATTGAAATGGAGACCCTTAATTTAGATTCAATTATTAACGAAGCAATGAAAGAAGCTGAATTGGAAATTGCAAAGGAACTGGATTCTTTAAAAGAAATTGATTTTGAAGGACTTGAAAACGAAATGATTTCAGAAAAGGAAGCGCTTCAAATAGCCAAAGAGGCCATGGAATTAACACGTGAAACCATGAAAGCCATTGATATGGAATCTATTGTTTCTATTTCAATTAATGAATCGATGAAAGCGCTTGAAGAACTAAATATTGGCGAAATAATTAATGATGCGTTAAAAGGGGTCGATTGGGGTGTAACAAGCGACTCTGTGGCTGAATCAAAAAAAATTGAAGCACTTGAAAAGGAACTTGATAAATTGGAAAATCAAAAGTAAGGGTATAGTTAAATGGCTGTCGAATAAAACGGCAGCCACTCTATATTGTATTTGTAATATTTAAAAACCTTTTCCATACTGTGGGTAATGCGGAAAGGGTCACGTATATCGATTGGTATTATAATAGTTGCGCTTTTATTGTAAAAAATTACCCACTAAAGTCAGACTTCCAATCCTATAATTGTCAATCAAATAGTTACGTGAATATGCTCGTAAAATAGAAATGATTATTTTTGT
>JAEINW010000143.1 GCA_016342715.1 Salinivirgaceae bacterium
AATTCTTTGGCAATCTTTTCTCCAAGTTCCGATATATCAACTCTTTCAACGACCTTAGCTTTATCAGTTTCACCTGCCCTCATGTTTAGTTTATTCTTTACTATTGTAGTCTGATAATTACCATTAAGATCATTTATAACATCTAAACCGTATTCCTCTCCATCCAGTAACTCCTGAATTAATATAGCATTTGAACGATCTGATTTACTAATTTCATTGAGAACGGTTTTATTAAGCTTTATATCAATAAGTTTATATGCAACCTCTAATTCTTCTATTGTTTCAACAATTTCCATAACCAATGAACCACTACCCCATCTTGGCTTAATGATTATAGGAAATGATAATCCTCCTCGTTCAAGTGCCTGCTTTGCTTCGTTAAGTGAAGTAAAAGTAATCGGGGTTTTATAACCGAGTTTTGAGATGAACTCGTTTGTGACTTCTTTATCAAAACAAATATCAATGACCTCTTTGTCTGAAATAACTACAACAGTTCCATTTTCCTCAAACTTTTCTTTATTTGCAGATAAAATTGGTAACTCTAGGTCATTTAAGGAAACAACTATATCAACAGCTTCCTTATTACAAATATCTAATATTACAGATATATATTCTTCGGAATAAACACGTGGTACCTTATAGGCAACATCAGCCATCGCAAGTGAAACTGCGCTAAGATCCATATCTGCCGCTATTATTTTTCCTTTGTTCCCTACTTCTTTCTTAAAATATTTAAGTAAGTAATTTCTTCTTCCTGAACTTGTAAATAGTATATTCATTTCTCTGTTAGGTTTATCATTATTTTGGTAGTATTGCTATTATAAGGTAGTTGAAAAATTTATTAAGAAATACATTTGTTTACATAGAACACTACATTGATACCACCTGCCATTATTCATATGGTTTCGTTGAAATGGGAAAGGCACTAGTATTCCTCCCATAATATCAAAACCCCAAAACGGAAACATTCTAACCATCAACTCTAATCACATTATATATTATTGACTTATTCAGAATATCGATTTTACTTCCGTTTCCTTCCATTGTGTCACCCCCCACTCTTCTTTTAACAAGCCATAGAATCTCCGGTCTATAAATTGGCCATCTTTAAAAGTATGCTTCCTTAGCTTTCCTTCTAACATAAATCCACAATCTTCATAAATCTTATTAGCAATTATATTGGAGTCGTTGGTGTATAAACAAATCTTATTTATATTGAATTTTATGAAAGCATAGTTAAATAACCATTTAGAAATTTTTTTTCCATATCCTTTCCCGTGCGAATCAGGACCTACCATAACATAAAACTCAGCATTGCTATTAACAAGGTCAATAGATGTTATCCCCCCCATGCCAATGACCGTATTGTCATTCTCTAAAACGAATGAAAAATCTGCTCTCTTATCGTTGTTTTTGATTTGGTTATACCACTTTTCTGTATCTTCAACAGACGCAGGCAGGAAATCAAAATACATGGATGAGTTAATTTTCGTATTATTTATCCAGTTAACACGTGTTTTAATATCCTCTGAACTAAAATACTTGGCTCTTATTTCTTCTATAATCATCTAACTTGACATTTTTTACGGTAGGAACTACATTAACATTCTTTTGAGTTATCACATTTTTAATTGTCATAGGTATAATCTTACTATCCAGTTTGAGTGAAATATTATTTACATAATACACGTCTAAACTTAGTTTACTATCCCAATCTATGTTATTTCGTCCATTAACTTGCGCCCATCCGGTTATGCCAGGCCTAACGACATGTCTTAGCTTTTCTTCATTAGTATAATATGGTAAATATTCTACCAATAATGGTCTTGGACCAATCAGGCTCATTTCTCCTTTTATTACATTCAATAATTGTGGTATTTCATCCAATGACGTTTTACGCACAAAGCTTCCAATTAAGGTTAACCTTTCGCAATCTGGTAATAATTTACCATCTGGTCCTTGTTGATCAGTCATTGTCTTAAACTTAATTATTTTGAATACTTTTTCATCCTTTCCAGGACGGAGCTGAAAGAAAAAGGGCTGACCTTTGTGTACAATTGCAAGCAAGATGGTTACTATTACGAAAATCGGGCTCAATGCAGCAAAGATGATAGTTGAAACAACAATATCTGTTGCACGTTTAAAAAATCTTGTATACATCCACTTCACATTTAATATTAAAGTAAACGCCCTAAATTTTAATGACGTCTACATGTTTAAGGTTTAGGTTACACTTTGATATTCTGTCAACAATTGATCCCACACATATTGTCGGTCATACTTATCAACAATATTCTGGCGAGCATTAGCCGCTAATTCCTTTCGACACATTTTATCCATCAGCAAATACTTCATTGCATTATATAATGCATCACTGTTTTTTGGTGGAATTACCAGTCCGTTGACACCCTCGGAAATTATTTCATTACATCCGTTGATATCCGATACAATACAAGGCAAATTCATTGCTCCCGCCTGCATTACAACATTTGGAAAACCTTCCCGATAGGATGGAAAAGTAAGAATATCGGATAAAGCTAAAAATGGTCGAACATCTCTTTGATAATCAGTCCAAATAATACCGGGATGATTGAAAATATTCGCCTCTGTTTCATCCGATAAACGGTCCAAGTCCTTTTCAAACGGTCCAACCAATAATAAACGTGCATTTGGATCTATCTTATATATTCGTAGAAATGCGGCAACTAATTCATTGATGCCTTTATCACTAACAAGTCTTCCTACAAAACAAAATACAATATTCATTTCTTCTAACTTGTACTTGGTCTTTAAAACAGCAAGCTCCTCTTTTTCTATTCTTTCCAATGAAAAATATCCGGTATCAATACCATTGGAGCTTCCATTTCCTATTACTTTTATTTTATTTTTTTTACAATACTTCTTATTCACAATAAACTGTGATAATCCATTGGAATTGGGATAAACTCGTGTAGCACTAGCATATGTAAGCTTTTCAACAGTATCAAGAAGCAATCGCTTCAAGCCTGTAGCCTCCATTAAAGGCAAACCTGCTACGGTGTGTAAGCGAATTGGAACACCAGCCAACAATGCGGCTACCATGCCAATTGTACCAGCTTTAGGTGTGTGTGTATGGACAATTTGAGGTTTAATGCACTTAAAGACTTTAACCAGTTTCCACAATGCCATTAAGTCTTTCAATGGACTGATTGTACGGGTCATCGCAAGAGCCACCACTTCTATTCCTTCCTGTTCTTTTATTTGTTCCAATCTATCTCCTGGTGATGATATGCCAATTACATCAAAATATTGATTCATGAAACGTAACTGACCTTTCAACAATCCAGCCAAAGATTGTGGTACAGTAGTTATTCGAATAATAGTTGGCTTTGACATTATATATTAAGGTAATATATTCACTATAATTACGCATTATAAACGCAGATAATCCGTACTCCAGAAGTTAACACATTATCTTTAGTTAAGTATTGAATGTTGCTGGTCTTCTTTTAAATAAAATTCTTCTATCCATTGACTTGTATCCGCAATGTCAAAACCTGCCGCTTTAATATAAGGATGAGAATCAACCAGTTTCTTATTCTCATAAACCTCTACAGCTTTATTAGCCCATTCTTTTGGAGGGTGATTTAAACTCATACGATGAATTAAGCCACACCCCACATCAGCTTCATTGGTAATAGTGTCTGTGATCAAACAGTTTTTACCGGCTGCCTGAGCTTCAATTAAGGTCAAGGGTAAACCTTCATAAAGCGAAGGCATAATAAATAAGCTAATTTGGCTTAATAATTCAGGAATATCCGAACGTATACCTAAAAAATTTACATTTGAGCTTATCCCCAACTCTTCAACTTTTCGTTCCATTTTTGATCTTAATGGACCATTTCCAATTAAAATCAATTCGGCGCTCGGCTTTAACGCTAACACTTCTTTAAATACTTCAATAATAAAATCATGGTTTTTCACTTTCCTGAAACTCCCCACATGCCCAATTAATAATCCATTGGAATGATTATCTACCGGCTCTTGAGGCTTGATCGAATAATTATCCAAAATCACACTATTAGCAATCACTTTTTCTGCATTCGTATTTGAGCCGAAAAGCCAATACAATGCCTCTCTTGAGCACCCGAATCTATGCGTAACCACACTATTAATACCTGATTTTAAGTACCTCCTAACCATCCCTTCCAGGAATGAATGCTTTGCATTGCTTGTATGACTATGAGCGACCCTTACCGAGACTTCAGCCTTTAATGCTTGACCAAGTATGATGGAGCTCATTTCATTTAAATGAGAGTGAACTACAGAATAAGATTTTTCTGTAAAAAAATCCAATAGTTTTCGTTTGTAAATAACTGGACCAACCTGTGTAATGTATGGAATTCTATAAATCCTCCCCCCCAAGTTTTTTATTTCTTCTTCGTAATCACCAATTCCATTATGCTGAACCAGAAAATCGAATTGAAGCTTGGTTCTATCTATATTACGGTAGATATTCATTACCAGAGTCTCAGCGCCTCCTCTGTTCAAAATTCGAAATACATGCAATACTCTTAAAGCTTTCATTGATTAACGTTTTAAAGACTCCTTTTACACTAGCGACTAACTCTTTGACCTTATTCTATACCGTATATAGATATTTAATGCAACTCCCATAGGAATTGCCAGGAATGTAAGCATGGGTTTAGGGCTCTTATTAATAAAGCTAATATCATTGGAAAACACTGCGGAAGAAACGTAATGTATAGCAGCCATAAAACGATCCTTAAACCTCAATCCATATTGCATGGTTATCCTTCGAGCTTCTGCAAACCCTTTGGGACTTTGTTTATACTGTTTAAATATAGTACCACTGGATCCATCTTCCTGATACTCTACAACACACAGAACTTCATTCAATACCAATAGTTGAAAATCTTGGTCTATTAGTACATATTTTGAACTTAGTGGAACTAATCTCTCACCTTCATAAATACCATATTCAGGATATTGCTTAATAACTTCAGTTCTATATACAAGCTTTTTATCACCTGTACCCCCATTTACATAATACTGACATAACGTAATCGTTTCGTTCTCCGGTAACTTTGTTCCGATAATTTCACCATCTTTAGTTGCGTCTAAGGCCACAATTCCTGCCAAGGCCTTGTTACCTTTATCTTTCCACAATTTCAGTGTTTTATCTACTGCATCATCTGGCATGAAATCATCCGAGTCAATACAGACATTCAACTCCGTTTCAATTAACCTGTATGCTGTATTGTGAGCACCATGCATACCTTGGTTATTTTGATACTCGTATTTTATTTCAATTTCATTCTTCTCAATCCATGATTTAACCAATCCCGCTGTGCCATCATTACTTCCATCATCAACAATTAACCAGATAAAATCTTTGCATGATTGCCGCAGTAGGCTCTTATATAAATCAGGTAGTAAATGTGCCCTATTATAGCTCGGAGTAAAAACAGTTAGTTGCTTCATTTCTATTTCGCATTTATTTTTTTATTAACACAATATAAATTACTTTCCGCACAGTACTATCCTCTTGCCCTAAGTAAGTAATACATGGCATAAGTAAATGAATAGTAAAAAAAAAGCGCATACCCTATTTTCGCATATTGCAAACGAAACATTTTACTTTTTAGTAAAGGATAAAAAATCACCACTGCCATTAAGAACCAGGACAAATAGGCAAAACGATTTGAAAAAGCTGCTCTGATTACCAATATCCAGAAGGCATTACTTATTACATAGGTATTGTAAAGTTGATAATAAAACTCATCCTTAAACTTATACTTTGCTATATATATATATCCTATTATCACTGCCATAGAGCTATAAAGCAAAAAATCCCAGCGAAACCCGGTTTTTGAAAACTGACTCATATCACCTTCTCCATTTAAATAATTGGAAATTCTATCATCAGCAAAACCAAGACTACTAAAAAAATCCTCCCAAAAACCACCCATCACAGCAGATAAAACAATGGCAGCAAACCAACTTATTAAATATACCTTAGGTTTATTATAAATAAAGGTAGCAGCAAATCCCACTAATGGAAGTACCATAGATTGATGAAACGAGATGGAAAGCAATAAAAAAACAAGCATTATGGGAAATACTTTACGGTACGACAAAGCACAAATAAAAAATGAAGATGCCAAACCTGCACGTATACCATTGGTCCCATAACTCCAAAACGAAAAACTTCCTATCATAGCCAGCAATGCAAAAATAGCATACTCTTTATGCCAGCGCTTTACGGCTACATAGGGAGGTATTACATACAAAAATACGCATAAAAGAAAAAATAACTCTACACTAATTAACCTGGAACAGGCAGTAATAAACAAGGTAAATCCCATATCTTTCCCCAACAATACTCCTCCCTTGGCAAGGATTGCAAATTTTCGTGCATAAGTTCCCATATCACCAAAGTAATACCCACTAATAGGCCTTAGTCCCATATACAAAATTACAGAAACCAACACAAATCCCGTTACTGCTTTGAGAAACAGATGACTATTATATCCTCTTCCTGTACTTCCACTCGTATGTGCAATCATAACTATTGTTACCAACATTAGTATATTGACATGCAAATCCACATAATATTCCAACGGTACAAAACTCACTCTACAATTCTTTAAATAAATCTTCCCACTTTTGCATTACCTTCGAACTACTATAACGCAGTACATTCTGCCGTGCTTTTTCGCCCATTCTGCTGCGGTAATCCTCATCTTCTATTACTTTGACTATTGCATTGGCCAGCAATTCTTTTTTCCCATTATCAACCAAAAGACCATCCTGATTGTGCCATATTATATTTCGAGGCCCACAAGGACAATCATAACTAACCACAGGTAAGCCGCAAGCCATTGCTTCCAACAGGACCATTGGAAAACACTCAGTGAAGGATGTCATCACATAAAGCGAAGCATCCAACATCTTATCTTGCAGTTCTTTTGTGCTTCCCATAAATTTAACATTGGCATTCAACTCTAGCTCATGGATTTGGTTTTCCAATCCTGCTATGTAATCTTTTTCACCATCTCCATATATATGCAGTTCCCAATCCGGAAATGACCGGGCTACTTGTTTCCATGCGTCAATTAGCCTGTCATAACCTTTTACCGGAGCAATACGTCCTGCACTAATGGCAACTTTGTTTTTAAGTGTGGCCCGGCTGTTAGGACTAAAGCTTATTGCATTTGGAATTATACTTACTTTACTATTGGAGTTAAAGAAACCGGCTTCATCCATGTTAAGAGCCACCAAGCTATCAAACTTTGACTCTACCCAGTTATTGATCCTGTCTGAAATAGATTTGCCTCTACTGCTTGCACGTTTAAAGTTAAAATAACGGGAGGAATGAAACTCTTTTACTTTTGGAACTTGAGTGGCAATAAACGGAAGGAAGTAAAAATCCCACGCAAAATTACACTGAATGATCACATCCGGATTTATTCTTTTTATTACTCGTTTTAACCTTAATACATGTCCCGGAACTTTTTGCAAATTTCTATAATGAAAATAGCTTAATCCACGATTATAGTTAATCCCTAAGTCTATTTTTTTTACTTTTTCATCCAATTTGTAACACAATGGTTTTCCTTTCTGTTCAGTCGTTACCAGGTAAACCTCATGCCCTGTATATTGGCACAGGTAATTTATTTTATTAGCCAGTACACGTTCTATTCCTCCGTGCTGATATACTTGATCAGTATAATAGAGTATTTTCATAAAAAGGAAGAGCTTAGTTTTTACCAAATGAATATTACTATTGCTTTACATTATTAAGACACCAGCTCTTTAAACATTACATCCCACTTTTCTACTATTCTATCAGGCATATAAGATGTGGCCGTTTGCCTTGCAGCTTCTCCCATTTGCTTACGTTTATCTTCTTCATCAACCAATAAAATAATTTTCTCGGCCAACGCTTCTACATTATTAGGAGCAACCAGGTAACCATCAACACCGTCGTTTATGATATCTGCAGGCCCTAAAGGACAATCAAACGAAACACATGGTAGGCCGCAGGCCATGGCCTCAATTAGCACCATGCCAAACCCTTCGTATCTGGATGATAAAACATAAAGCGATGCACTTTTATATTTCTCTTCAATATTAGAGACAGGTTCAAACAGGTTCACTGTATCATGAACATTTAGTGTTTGAGCTAACTGAAGTAATTCTTCTTTCAAAACCGGTTTTCCATAAATGTCCAATTGCCAATCAGGATGTTTCTCCACAACAATTCGCCATGCTTTTAGTAATAAATCAAAACCTTTAACATGGCTCATTGTACCTACACTAATTACTTTTTTGTTGGTAAGTATAGACGGGCTTGGCGTGTAAAATGAATTTGGGTTTGGGATAACACAGACAGTAGCCTCAGGCCATTCTTTAATGTTCTTACCAGTAAGCACCACAAAGCGATCAAACAACCTGCTTCCGTAATCAGCCAGTTTGCTAAAAATAAAATACTTTAATTTACCAACACCCATTGCTCCGTGAAATGCCTGTTTAACGGTATGCCGTTCATAAATTACAGGTATTTTCTTTATAAAATAAAGTGGAACAAACAAGCCTTTTAAACCATCATCGCAGACACAAATAATATCTGGATTTATTCGATTTACTGTACTTTCAATCCCTTTTCTATACCTTAAAAAATAGGTTATTGCATTACCTCTGGCTTTAATATCGTGAAATACTATTTTTTTACTAAATTCATAAAATGATGATACATCACCTTGGTTCATAGTCAATATATTCACCTCATAGCCAAATTTTTCAGCCAAATAGCTTGCCTTAATAGACAACACTCTTTCCAAACCACCAGAGCCATTTACACTATTAGTTATATACAATAATTTCATACAGGTATTAATTACTATGCAAAATCGTATCGATATATGACTTCGATTTTCCAATTAAAGGCATAAGCTTCTTATTTACTTGAGTATAATTGAATGCAGGTATACTTTGATAGGATGTAATAAGTCGCTCAGGAATATCCAAATTATTAAGGAGGTCTGCCATTCTTGCATTAATCCCTTCTGACCTTTCAACCACTACAAATTCTTTCTCAAATAGTAATGCAAATGCAGTTCCATGAAAAGAGTTGGAAACAATATATCTTGAATGCTTAATTAAAGAAAGAAATGTCTTCGGTCCTGAATACAAAAATTTCCTATCCACATAACTCCCCTTACAGTTAATCGAATATATTTTAAGCCGTTTTTCTTCAGCAATTTTCAGGCATATATTTTTTATTTGATCACTACCTTCAAAATCATAGACAAACAAATAGTCTTCTGTAAATTCCTCATCAGCAAAACTATTCCAATGCTCCTTATTCAGCAAAAAAACCGGATCAAGAACCTGAATACCTCTATTAACACCTATTCTTTTAAGTATATTCAGTCCACTGGATTCTCGAACGGAAATACAATCCAAATAACTAACTTTTTCGCACACCATAGCGTGAAATTTTTCATCAAGTATAGAACCTGCAAAACTTGCTGCATAGGAAGCCTTTATTTTATTCTTTGGCACAAAATCTAAATAAAACGCAGGATCCTTTCCATTAGGAAACAGGCAATTCCATATCTGATCACTTCCGGCAATGAAAACGTCTGCCTCAGGACAATCTTGTTTTAATTCTTCATTGGAGCTATATCTTTTAAACGTCAGATCTAAGTACTTTCTCGTAAATAAATCAAAGGCACGCTTCCTTTTTAAAGCTATTAATCTCGGTGGTAATTTTAAAATTATATATGCAATCCGCAATAAAAAATATTTATTCCAGAATGGATTACTAATCAACCAAAGTCGATAATGGCGACTTAGATATAGAGGCTTATAGTCAATAATTTCAACATCATGCCCAAGGCTCAATAAGTATTGTTGCAATGAATAAGCCTGTAGGCTTGCCCCATGATTATATACATCATGACAGGTTATCGTTTTTATTTTCATTTATTGATCATCTAAAACCCAAAACCTTCAAAACCTTATTCTTTAATCGGCGAGGAAATAAATACATTTGAAACAACGCATAAATAGTATTAATTGATAATTGGCTATCAAAGGCAATCATAAAAAAGCGCCTTGCTCTTGATTTCTTAGGAGCAACAATATGCTGGCCTTGCCCAACGGTGTCAACCTCTTCATTTACTAAAGTACAATTTTCAAGTGAAGACATTATTTCATCTCCTTTTTCAGACAAAGCAACAACACCACTGATACCTTCAGTGTCTTTCACATACTTTTTGCCCCAAAAGTCCGCAACACGAATATCAGCCGAAGAAGCCAATTGCTTGTACTTACAATTGGTATGACAAGGTTTGTTAAGACAGACATCACCCAGGAAGAAATGAAAAAACATATTACCTTTGCTATGTCGAGAAACGTAATCACCTGCCTTTTCTCCACTCAAAAGAACTGATTTACTATCTTGCCACACAATGACATCCCCCTTACTTTTAACATCATTATTGAGCGAAAACTTGTTCCAACGAGTTCGCTTATTTCTCCATGAGGCATGTACAATTCTACCAACTTTCTTTTCAACCATCCTGGAATACTTCCTCCACATATTCATTGAAGGAACACCATGGCAATAAAAATCCATTAACACAAAATGGTCTTCAATTTTCATCTTCTGTGCATATCTTCTAATGGAGTCAATTTGACAAGGAGTTCCCGTGACAAAAAATCTATCATTTTTATTAAAATGATTAAATCCAGTCGGCGTATAGCTTTGAATATATTTCGACTTTATACTAGGAATAAAGCCTTCAATAGTAGATGCTATAAAGTGTTCTGCTCTATTTAAATCCGGATTATACTTAACACCACAAGCCTTATACCCTTGATTGATTAATACTTTCCCTATCTCAAACCCAATTCCACCTGAAGTACATTCTCGTCTTACTTGTACATCATTGCTCCATGCTGCATACCCTTTTGCTATACTCTTTTGAGGAGCTGACACGCCTTCTCCAGCAAAGGCACAAACCGATAGACATAAGCCACATTGATTACACAAAGTTTCATCAAACAAATTTGGCACATAGAAACCTTCTTTATTCAAGTCAATTTTTATGATTTTTTTGGGACAAACTACAGCACAAACTCCACATCCATAGCAATCCCTAATATCAGCAATATTATTTTTAACCATTCTATTTTATCCTGAGAGTTCGAGGTAATTTATTCATTGTAGAACTTAGTTCTTAGAACTAACACTCTAATAACAGCAGCAAAAAATCCACCATAACGCCACCATCCCCAATAGTTATCTATGTTAGAATTATATCAATCGATTAGGTGAGATATCGTAATTATAGTTTTCTTTCAAATATATTTTTCCCTCAGCCTTAAGTCTATAATATTGTTCAGTATCTCTATACCTGATTATTTTTGCAGGATTGCCGGCCACAATGGCACAAGAAGCAATATCTTTTGAGATAACAGCACCTGCTCCTACAATAGCACCTTCTCCAATAGACACTCCTGGCGTAATAATTACTCTAGAACCAACCCATACATTTTCTCCTATAATTACCGGCTTATAAATAAAACGCTTATCGTAAGGTATACTGCGCAAATCTGATCCTTGAAAATAATGATTACTTGTCCAAATTTCTACATTATGAGATATTATAACTCCATCCTTTATTGTCAACCCTCCCTCTCCTGCAAATTTACCATTTCTTCCAATCCAAACATGATTGCCTATTGTAACATTCTTGTGACCGGAGAATGTAGTTCCTTTACATAAATAAACATTCCTACCTACCGACTTCAAGGTTTTGAACATTTTAGTTAATTTCCGTCGTTCAAACCAATAGGCTATTTTGATTTTTAGTGGTAGTAATAATCCCATCTCTTATTTATTTCAATTCATATAACCATAAACAATTATCACGAACAACATTAAGACCTATTTAATACATTTTTCTTTATCATATTTTTCTCTTCAATAGTGAAAATGAATTTATAACTTAACAACGCATACAAGAGAGTATATAATACAATACTTAACATCAATCTTTCCCAGCTAGAAACACTCACATAGCCTTTTAATATAAAAAACACATAAGATAATCCTCCTACAACTATTAATTGAAGTAAATAAGTTTTCTTAAAAAAATGTAATATCTCAAACTTAAATATATACATGAAATAGAAATTAATAGCAATCACATTAATAGCTTTTGCTACAACCAAAGAAGAAATCATTCCAATAATTCCATAATTCTTAGAAGCAAAAAATCCGATAATAACCGCAATAACCATTGATGTAATGTCCCAAATTGCCCTAAATGCAATTTTATTTCTAGCCTCTATAATAGCATTACCAAAAGTTTGAGTCATGGGGATGGTATATACAACCATTATAAGCAAAGCAACCATCCATGAATCTTCATAATTATCACCAAGCCATAACTTAATAAACTCACTACCAAAAAGAAAAAAACCACTTAATACAAGTAACATCAGATAATTATTTAATCTGCCTACTTTAATCATCATCTTTGTCAGTTGAGAACCATTGCTATTGGCAACCACCATTTGAGTGGCTTTAGGTACAATAATAGAATTAATTGCAGAGGCAAAAGTCGTATAGTAAGAACCTAACATTATCCCTACTGCATAAATAGCAACAACCACGGTATTCAAATTTATACCTAAGACAATTTGTCCTGCGCGCCATTGAAACGAGAAAACTATAGTTGAAATAAAGATCCATGAGGAGTAACTGAAAATTTGTTTCATTTCTTTTAAACTCGCTCTCCTAAAATTAACGACAACCTTTAGTTTTATCCTGGTATAGAGAAATGAACTAGAAATCAGGAACAAATTAAAAAAAGTATCAATTAATACAAGAGCAATGGCTTTTCCACCAAATTTAATTACGGCATATACGGTAAATGTGCGCAAGACATAACGTAATACAGATATAGTGCGAGGAAAAATAAAATGTTCGTAGCCGTTACAAATGGCAGTAAATGTGTTACCAGGTAGTGTAATAGCAAGGTTAAATAATAAAATTAAATACATTATTTTGGCATCTGCCAATTGTTCTGTTGTTAATGATTCGCTAAAAATAACATTCAAATTAAAGTATAAACCGATTCCAATCAGAACCAGAACAACAGAAATAATAATGTAAATAAACATTGCTGTATTCAGAAAGTTCCGTTCACCATCATTATCTTTTTCAGCTCTGTATTTCGCTACAAACCTTACAACAGTATAGTTTAATCCTAAATCCATTAAAGAAAGGTATGCTACGAATGACCCAATCAATGTATAAAGTCCATATTCTGAATCCCCGAGTGACTTGATAATATATGGAGTTAGCAATAATCCCACCCCGATACTCAACAAAATATTAGCATAAGACAAAATAGCGCCAAATTTCAATTGATTAATGTCCTTAAAATTACTTATCATTAAGCGTTTTTTTTTATGAAAAATCCACACTAAATGCTTATTACAAACAAAAAAATCACTCTATAAAATTCAATCTGGAGAGGAAATTCATAAAAGCAAAAAACTAAGTTCTATTCACTGCAACCAAAATTTCGCCTCCTTTACTAAAAAATCGGTATCATTTCTCCGTCTTCCATGGCTCCGTGGGCTTCCCGAAGAACCTGGATTTCGCTATCTCTCAACACTTCGTCCCCAGATAGCTATCGGGGTGGCTGTTTTCACAGCTTCGCTTCCTCAGTCCCAAAGTTAGGTGAGTCGCTTGGCTAAATAAATAGTATGTGTAGTACTTTCCGAATCGAAAATAATAATCATATACATAGTTACTTTCGAATTGTG
>JAEINW010000144.1 GCA_016342715.1 Salinivirgaceae bacterium
TTTAAACTAACTTTAAATCAACAATAGTAAGACTTATAGATGTTTTTACCATTAATTTTGTCCATTAAGCCTATAAATGAAATAAGCAGCAACACCAATAACAGCAAGTGCAGCAACCACAGTTAAGGTTATTTTAATCCAACTATATGGGCGTTGTCCTTGTATTTCGCCAGTTCGACCATTTACCAAGAACTGATATAGTTTGTCTTTAAACTTATAAGCACTAACAAATACTGGTAAAAGCAAGTGTTTAAAAGTAATATCATTGTAAGAGGTATTCATTGAGATGATGCGTTGTTCATCACCACCAATATCTCTACGCACCATACTACGAATTTCAGGATCGGCAATTCCTTTGGCAATTTCAAAGCCTTCGCCCAATTCAACTTGATATTTTTCAGTTAAAAAACCACTTAAGTAACTTTTATCAAAAGGAACCAAATTTTCTAAATCCCAAGGTTCTAATTTGTAAATATACTTTTGTGGGAGTGATTTTGAAGCTACCGTTAAAATATCATCAAAGAATTTCTGCACATTGCCGCTTGCCGAATACCAGCGTGTTTTTTGCACCTGTCGAGTTTTGCTTACCGATTTTCCATCTTCGGTAGTTGTATAGCTTTCAGTTACATAGTAATGCTCGCCACGTTGACCCACATACTTTGTGCGAGTATCTGTATCAAAAGTCCAATATGGAATGTATATGCCTTTGAATTGGTCAAAATTCAGGGCTGCTTTTTTTAAATTGTTAGGAGCAAACCATAATTTTTTAATCCATTTTTTGAATTCACTTTTTGCAGCATTTTTATCTAATTTAAATGGCAAAAGTGATTTGGGTTGAATAATTTTTTCATCGTGTGCATTTTCAACAATTAAAGGTGTTGAGCAATAGGGGCAAAGTGCTGAAGTAATATTTGGCTCCATAGTGGATGAAGCACCACAATTTTCACACTTTACAAAACTTTCAGTAATGGTTTCTTCTGCTTCCGATTTTTTTGCTAAAAACTCATGAAAATCAAGTTCTTCAATATCTCCCTCAATTTGAGGTATTTCATTTTCAGCAGCACAATATTCGCAAGTTAAATGCTGCGTTCCGGGTTTGTATTTTAAATCGGCTCCACAACTTGTGCATGCAAATGTGTCTACGGTTAATTCTTTTTCTTCTATATTTTCCATATTTATAATCTATTGTCCGGGTATTGGTGGTGGAACACTACCGAAAATACTTGTCAATTCAGGAACTTGACCAGCTGCTGTCCAGTTTGCCATTCCTTCGCGCCAAACCAAAATCTCTTTTGTAAATTGATTTTGCATGGCCATTTGTTTTAATGCATTCATATCATAAGGTCCGGCTTGTTGTCCATTGATTACCGCATGAAAAGTTAATGCTGGTGGCACAGGTGGTGGAGTAGGAGGTGTTGCCTGTTGATTTTGAGGCTGCTGTTGCTGACCTCCGGTAAAAGATTGTCCCATTTGGTTGGCCATAGCAAAGCCCATACCCATGCCCATTCCGGCACCAGCTGTTCCACTTTGATTTTCAGCAGCTTTTTCCATTGCTTTAGCAGCTTTCATTTGAGCCAATTTATTAAGGTCAATGGCATTCAAACGGCTTAATTCGAAGATTTCTTTTTTAATTTCTTCTGGCATTGATACATTCTCAATCAAGAATTTGGTGACTTCAATGCCATATTGCTCAAATTCTGGAGAAATTACTCCATGAACATATTCCGATATTTCATTTACATTAGATGCATAATTTTCAACAGGTAAATTTGCTTCGCCAACAGCATCGGTAAAACGAGTTACAATCATGCTCTTTAGTTGGTCGGCAATTTCATCCGTTGTAAAGTGCCCATCGGTTCCAACAATTTCCCGAATGAAAACAGGCGCATCTTTAACCCTAATAACATAGGTGCCAAATGCTCGGATCTCAAGCATTCCAAATCGTTGATCGCTTAAAGTGATGGCATTTTTTGTTCCCCATTTTTGAGCTGTTATATTTCGAGTGCTTACGAAATAAACTTCAGCTTTAAAAGGACTGTTAAAGCCATATTTCCAACCTTTTAAGGTAGAAAGAATGGGTAAATTTGCAGTGGTTAATTCGTGCATTCCAGGTTGGAACACATCGGCTAGTTGCCCTTCGTTAATAAATACTGCCACTTGACCTTCACGAACGGTAAGTTTTGCACCATTTTTTATTTCGTTTTGATACCGATCAAAACGGTAAACCATGGTATCGTTGGAGTCATCGAGCCATTCAATAATGTCGATAAATTCTCCACGTATTTTATTAAATAATCCCATATCAGTAATTTTTTCTTAAAAATACATAAGCTTATGTTGTGATGAAAATATTTTTGTGATGAATTGGAGTTTAATTTTCATTAAATGTATTGAAAACAATTATTGAGAAAGCAAAGAAGCTATAAAAAAGAATGAATTTTTATTGAAAATCATCTCTTTCTTATAGCCTCAATTGCATAACTAATTTGAATATTTATAATTTATAGGCTATTCCAATATTAAAATATGAAATGCCGTAACCCAATTCTAGCATGCCAGCAATATTATCAGTTACATAATATCTTGCACCAACATACCACTGATAAACTAAACCAGTCGATGCATCGTTGGTTGTTCCTGGAATGGAAGTGCCAAATTCTTTACCAGACACAACTTCAACGCCAAGCATTAATCCTGCATACGAATCCATTTTATCAAGTAAAGGATAATGAAAACTTCCTCGAGGGCCCAATATAAAATTGGTGTATTTGTATCCCCAAGTGGTTCCATACCAGTCATATTCCCACTTGTATGATGCATAGCCAACATATCCACCTACTCCAACAGATCCTTTGTCAAGAATATTGTCAAGAATTCCCAATTCAAAGGAGGCTGAAATAGGAGGAACTTGCGTTGAATAATAGCTTCCTGAATAGTGGAGCGAACCAAAACCTATTCCTAAATTTATAATTTTATCATCTTTTTTAAAGATGTTTTCTTGCGAGTATCCATAAAAGGTTACGAATAGTAATAATAATGATATTGCTTTTTTCATTTTTATTGATATTTATATAGTTAATATTTAATTATTCAGCGGTTGTAAAAATCCAACTATTTCCTCTGAAATTTACTTGTTGGTTATTGGTTCGGCCAACCACAAACCAATAATACGTGGTGTTTGGTTGAAGATTGGATATTGTAAATGTTGGTTGGGTAGGCGCAGATACCATGCCGTTCATTAAGTTGTTTGGATCATCGCTCATATAAACTTCGTATCCGGTTACTGCTGAATTATTACATTCCCATGAAAAGGTAACCGGTATGGAAACATTGCTTAAACTATCTGTCGGATATGGGTTTTCTGGCACAGCATCCGGATTACTTTCTGGTCCGGAAGTAAATGAATATATATCGCTGGAGCTTGTTCCTTTATTTCCATCATTGGCTTCAATTTGCCAATAATAGCTTGTTTCAGCCTCTAATTTTCCTGTTGAATAACTGGTTGTACTGGTTTCAGTTTCAAGTGTTGTAGGAGGATTGTTTTTTCCAAAAAACACCTTGTATTTAAGTTGGTCTCCGTCAACATCGGTACAATTCCAATTTAGCGTGGTGCCTTCTGTTGCAATATTTGATGTTGCGTTTGCTGGAGCATTTAGTGTTGGTTTTTCTGGCATTGTATTTTTTTCTTCTTCTATTTCGCAGGATGCAAGAAACATTAGTGCCAAAATTGATATTGTTAGTATATTTTTCATTTTAATATGTTTGAACTGATTATTCTTTAATAAATTTTATGCTTTTTGTTTGATTATTTAATTCAAATTTTAAAAAGTAAATACCTGAACTTAAGTTGCTAACATCAATTATGCTTGAGCTATTCGTAGTTTTATGTATTCTTCCGTCCATGCTAACAATTTGTATGTTTTTCAAATCTATATTTTCTGAAATACTTATAAAATCTTTGGAAGGATTTGGATATATACTCATTGTTGATTCCATTGATGCGTTTTCAATACCTACTTCAGCCTCATCGGTATCATGTTTAACGAGCACAAGATCTTTTCCACCAAAGGCAGTAATTTCAATTTGGTCATCTTGGTCTTCATTAAAATAATGAGTTTCTTCAAAATCAGCAATTAAATAGAAGGTATTATTATCGGCTGGAGCAATTCCATATCCTGTATTATCCCAATCTTGTTCACCCCAAATATTAAATTTTGTTCCATAAATTTGTTCCCCTTCTGGTGAATATTTCTTTACAAATATATCATCGCTATGTTGACCAGTAATATATATGTTTCCCTGACTATCGATGCTTAAATCTTCAGGGAAAATTCCTCCATCGGTATCGTAGGTATAAGGTGTTAGTGCCCATTGAAATTGTCGAGAACCACTAATTTTTGTCAGGTAAATATCAGGATAGCTGGGTGCTGTTAAATAAAAGCCACTGCCACTTAAAGGGTTAAAGTTTACGCTTCCACCAAAAGTTCCAGTTACATAAACATTATCTTCAGCATCTAAGGCAATATTTGCTCCTTCTTGGGCTCCAAAACTTAAAGTCCAATCGCATATTCTTCTGTCATTTACGCCTACCACACCAGAGTTTAGATATTTCACAATAAAAGTACCTGAACCAGTTACATTCTCCCAGGCAACGCCAGGGCCAAAATCCATTTCACCTTCATGATAACCAGTTATAAATACATCTCCATTGCTTGACATTTCTATACCCAAAGCTCTGTCGTCTTCTTCACTTCCATCGGTATACGACCATACATATTCTCCATTGTTGTCTAGTTGAAGTAAGAATACATCATCTTTACCAAAAGAGGAGTGTTCGCTTTCATCAAAAGCAGCATTAAATTGAATGGTGTAATCGAAATAACCTGCTACATATATTTCATCATTTTTAACGGCAATATCCAAAGGGTTGGCTGATCCGCTTAAAGCTCCATCAAAAGCTTTAGCCCAAACGAATACACCATTAGAGCTTAACTTAAGAACAAACATGTCGTAATTGTTTTGACTGGTTAATTCATAATCATCAAAGCTTAGATCGAAATCAACAGTTCCCGTAAAAATTCCCGTTAAATATATATTGTTATTTTCATCAAGGGTCATTGCAAATGCCTCGCTATAATTTGAGGATGCAGAGCCTAATTGACCAGCCCAAATTAACTCACCATCGGGTGAATATTTTGCAATAAATGGAGTGAAAGTTTCACTAGAAAGCTGCAAGATGCTTTCGGATGGATCGAAATCCACAGAACCTTTTGATCTGCCAAGAATGTATAAATTTCCCTCTGTATCTGTTTTAAGATCTATGGCTGTTTCGTTGTTATCTGCTCCACCAATGTGTTTTGCCCATTGTGTATTTTGAGCTTTTGTATTGATTGAAATTGCCATGAAGGCAATGCACGCAAAGAGTAATAGTTTTTTCATGATAATTTTTGTTAATTAATAGAATTCTTTTAAATATTGTCAAGTACATCAAACAGTTTGTTAACATCTTCTTTCTGGTCTTCTGTCATTTGACCTTCTTTATCTTTTATAAGTTTTTTTGAGTTTGAAATATGGTTTTGTGTTGTGCTTTTAATGTTTTTGATAGAGTGAGCAGTATCGGAAATGCGATTTTTTAGTTGCTTTAATTTATTGATAGCAAAAACTACCATAAGAATAAGTACGGCAAGAGGAAATAGTAAATGCTAGAATTTAAACTCTTGATTAGTTTTGTTGTTAGCTGGGGTTTGATTTGTTATTCGCTGCTCTTGGGGTAATTCTGCCTGTGCTTTTTCCCATTCTTCTCGTAAGAGATTCGTTTCAGCCTCTTTTTCTTCATTAACTTTTTGTTGAGCTACTAATTCATCATCACTCAAGTTAATGTTACTTCTATCAATTTGGCTCATTTGCTTTTCAATAGTTGCACAAATACTGGTGAAAGCCTCTAATTCCGATGGTGAAAGCTTCTTTGAAATTGATTTTTGTTGGCGTTGAAGCTCTTCAATTTTTGATGATAATGCAGCCATTTGTATAGCTACTTTAGCAACCTTTATTTTTTGCATGTTGCTTAATTCACTTTCATGATCAATATTTTTGCCTCCTGTTATTTTTACCAAGGAATTGGAAATTGCATTGAAATCATTTGCTGTGGCAGTGTATGCATTAACAAAGATTAACACTTCACTATTATTTTTAAGCGTTAAGGGTATGCTAACTTGTATTTTAGAGTTTTCTGGAGATTGAGAACAGCTAAAAGCTATTACCAAGGCTGTAAATATGGATATAAAATGTACAGATTTCATTATTTAAGGTTTAGTATTGTTGTTATTTGTGTTGCAATGTCATCAACTTCATTTTTATTTAGTACACTTTTGTTTAAGGTAATTATTTGATAGATATCTGATTGTGTGTATAAATAGACCTTATAGACATAATTAAAGCTTGTTGTATTATTTGATGAAGAATTATTTCTTATCTTTTCTTCTTCGGCAACAATACTATCGATGCTATGAGTGGAAATTTTCATTGATTTGTTAAAAAGCTTACCTATGAAATTGCTATTTTCATAAGTGATGTAGCCATTAGTAAGATCAAAAGTGGTTTTCGTAGCATTCTTTGAAAGGTGTAATAGGCTTATAAATCCTATGAAAATTGGAGCTATGGCAAATAAATATTTAAAAGGACTATTATCCAAGTAAAAGAAAATGCCTAGAGATAAGCCCACAAAAACAACTAATAAACATCCAAATAAAACGGTTTTGGGTTTCATCAGGATTGTAAGTTTATTTTGATCAAATGTTATTGCGAATCCAGACAAGGGTTTTTCAGAATAAGAAATTAACTTATTCACCGATTCTTGAGTATTCATGGGTTTAAGAAATAAATATATGTATTTGGAAAAAGGAAATAAATAAGTAGGAAGAACTGATATAGGGCTTCCTACTTATATGTTTATAAGTAGATTATCTTTCGTGATAATCTGAATTTTCATTATTTATAAATGTAATCGTACTGTAATCTAATGATGATTCATCGTCAACTGTAATTCCGTACGAATTTGAATTTGAAATTTCAGAATTAGTAAACAAAATAGTACCATTTCCTGATTCAGATAAGGCTACTGCTCCCATATAATCACTGCTCCCAGCATACTCAACTTTACAGTTGTTTAGATTTGTACCATTAACACCATTGTAAAAATATAAACCTTTCCAATCGCCCTTTGCAGGAGAAGGGCTATTCGATGTAAAAACCACAGGTTCATCTACGCTTCCATTAGCAACAATTTGTCCGCTATTGGCATCCCAGTAAGCAACATCAATTACACTACCATTTGTGAATTTTAAAACGGTACCTGCATTAATATTAAGTTTAGTTCCATTTACACTTCCTAAGCGCATGGTTCCGTCCATAGTATATGGTGCACTTTGGTGTAGCCAGGTAAATTCACCATTCATTGTTAAATCTTGTCCGGCATCAACATAAATTGAAGAACCTGTTTCAAAGTTATTTTCGGGTCCCATGGAATAAACCGCATTTGGGTAAATTGAAATAGGATATAGAGCATGACTTGAAAATGTATTTTTGAAGAAATCAAAAAATTCACCTTCGGTTGTAAGCTTTATTGCATATGAATCACTGTTTGAAAATTTACAATTGGTAAAAGAAACTGCTGTTTCTTCAATGTAAATATTTCCATAATAATCGTTTCCGCCACCGTACTCAAATTCGCAAAAATCGAATTCACAATTAATAGCTCCTTTGTAAAAATTGATAGAACGCCAATCTCCAGCTTCTGGACTTGGGCTATTCGATGTAAATGTGATTGGAAGTTCTTCAGTACCAACAGCGATAATTGTGGCATAAGTGTTATCCCAATATGCAAGATCAATATAGCTATCTGTGGTCATTTTTAGAGTTACTCCTGGTTCGATGGTAATTTGAAGGCCTTGCGTATTTTCTGTACCCATACGCATTACCCCATCAAAAGTAAAAGGAATGCCTTGATTTTTCCAAACATATTCACCTGAAATATTTAAATCTTGATCGCCATCAATGAAAATTGTTTTTCCTGATTCATAGGAGTTGTTTGCCTCTAAAGTATGCACTGCGGCGGGATAAATAGAAATAGGATAGGTAGAAATACCAGTAAAATAATTTCCATTGAAATTTGAGAACTCACCATTGTTTTTTAAATAGATGCCTAATGTGCTACTATTTTTGAAAGAACAAGAGGTAAATGATACGGAAGTTTCTTCAATCGAAACAATTCCATAATAATCATTGCTTCCACCATATTCAAAAGTACAGTTTTCGAATTCACAGTTAATTGCTCCTTGATAGAAATTTATTGATTTCCAGTCGCCTGCCTCTGGACTTGGGCAATTTGATGTAAAAATAATAGGATTACTTGCAGTACCTTTTGCTATAATTGTTGCATATTCATTATCCCAGTAAGCCATATCAAGTGTGGCATCTTCATTAAATTTAATGATTGCACCGGGTTCAATTGTAATAACAACAGTTTGAGATGCACCAACTCTAACAGTTCCATCAATTATGTAAATATTGCCTGTTTCCCAAGTTACACTTTCGGTAATATCTTCTGTTACTGTAGCTTCTGCAAATTGTATGTCTTCATTTTCATCTTTTAGCTCATCGCAACTTGAAATAGCAAGAGCAAAAAGGAGAATTAAAGATATTCTAAATAAAGTTTTTGTTTTCATTTTTATGTATTTATATGATTTTTTAAAGAGATATTATTTAAAAATATATGATTCTAAATTGACTCTTATATTACTATTATTATTTGTTGGCGTGTCGTTATTTATAAATCTAAAACCAATCTCATATTGTTTTTAATTCTTTAACTAATTCAACCTCTACACCCAAAATCAATTATTTAAATCTTTCAGGCATGCAGTTTCAGTCAAATAAATCGGTCAGAGTAGCATCAATCACATTTTTGAATGTTTCAGTAAACTAAAGTAGATTGTTATGTGAACTCCGATAATCTTACCGTTAAAGTCCTGGTTCAATTTTAAAATCAAATAAGTAAGCCTTTTCTTTAGTAACAAAAATATTGGTTCTGATAATGAATGTGGTATTAGCACTACCAATGACAAACCTAATACCCATTCCAATAAATTCAGACATTTCAAGCTTTGTGTTTTGTTCTAGAATATTTTGAAGTTTTACAACAGATATATCTGCACCTTTCTCTGAAAATGCTTTTTCAAGTTTGATAAAATTGGCTGTAAGCTCTTTTGTTGCAATTTCAGTATCTATTGACGATAACTCTGCTTTAATACCAGATTCTTTTGGAGTATTACCATCGATGCTCTGGATAATATTATCCATTCCTTCTTGGGATATGCAATAGGATTCAAATGCTGATACATCATTATTTCGCATTGTTTCTACTATATGCTGAGTGAAACTTTCTATATCTACGTTTGTATTAAATGAACTGTTTTCAATAATTAATTGCATTGATACTTTTGCTAATGCTTTGCTCTGATCTTTAATACCTGAAGGGAGTAACAAATATTCGACGGTATGTTCTCCTTCACTAAATTCTTTTGCCGAAATGATATTCATAAAGGGTGATTCCATCGTTGTAGCGGCTATGAATCTAAACATTTTACCATCTGCCATTATAGCTATATATGCACCAGCTTCATTAACTGCCTCAGCGTTGAATGTTATTTCAACTGATATTTCATCATAAGCTTTTACTGTTAGTTCGTTTGTAGTAGGTTCTGTTAATTTAAATGCAAAATCGTCCTGGGCGAATAATGTATGACTAAACATAGATAGTACTACTAATACTGTTAGTTTACTATAAATAAGGTGATGTTTATACATGTTATTTTAAATTAAATGATTTATATGATCTTATTTGAAAGAATTATCTCTTTTATATTCTCTGTTTCTAGAATTATTAATATTTGTTTTGTCGTTTATTGAAAATGCTACTGATGTTCCTATATTGTAACTTATGCACGCCAATAATTTATAAACTTTCTGTTCTACCTATTTTTGCTGTACCCGAGAAGGTTTTACTTACAGTTCCAAGAAGATCATTCGCAACAATATTTTCAAATATAATATCACTGCTATTTAATCGAGTAATTGTACCGCTACCATTTGCAGTACTATACATAACACCTTTGTAGGTAAGTAAAATTGATTGGTTTGTACTTGCATCTATTGGTTCATTATTTTCAGCAGGAATGTCATTAATATATAAGGTCACAATCTCATTGTTAGCATCTGTGCCATAAATTTCAACTCTATTGTAATCAGTAATATACATTACATCTTTTATCAAGGTATTTATTACTTTTCCATCGATGTTTAAGGTGTAACTTCCTTTGAAATCTGAACTTTGTGTGATTTCGCTTTTGTCTTCATCTTTATTACAAGATGCAAATGCAAGAATACTTGCAAATAAAATAATTGTTAGTTTTTTCATTATTAGTTAGTTAATTTGGATTTGAATTGTTTTTAATTGCTTGTTGTTAGTAATTTTTGCGTAGTAAATTCCAGACTTAACATTCAACGAAAAGTTATATGTAAGTCCATCGATTTGCTTTGATGCTACTGTTTTTCCTGAAATATCAAAGATTACAATCTGACTATTTGCTAGTTCCGATGGAAGAGAAAGAATAAAAATTCCTTGATTTGGATTTGGATAAATTGATATTTCTGTTTGATTTATCAAATCTATTCCTGTTAGAATAACTTCTAAAGGATCAGAGAAATTTAAGCATCCATTTTCATTCATAACCTCGACAGCATAAATTCCATTTTCTACTGGAGTAAAATTTTGTTCCGTGGCATTATCAATTGGTACTAAACCAGCAACTGGAGCTAAGTCGTGATACCATTGGTAACTATATGCTTCTGATGAAGTTAAGGTGTTATCAATTCTAGAAATGGTTGGTGTTGCAGGATTTTCAAATACTGTTACTTTAATGCTATCTGAAAACTCACTTTCACAGCCAAAATCTGAAATTAGTTTATGGGCAAATTCACCCGATGCTGTTACCCAAATAGTTTCGGTAGTTTCACCTGTTGTCCATAATTGGTAAAAAGAATCTTTTGGCAAATTATTTACGCCAATTTCAACCGAATCGCCAGAACAAAATTCTGTATCACCATATGCCATTATACTTGGAGTATTAGGGGTTTCGTGAGTTTCAACAGTAATTGTGTCGGAATATGAAAAACAACCCGCATTGTTCATAATTCTTACATAATATTCACCTGAATAGTTGGCTGTAAAGGATTGATTGTCGGAGTAATCTTGCCATAAATAACTATATCCTTCGGGTGCTGTTAAAGCAATGCTGTCGGTGTCACAGAATTCATAAAAGTTGGCCTCCGCAATTAGGGGTTTTTCGGGTAGGACTGAACGAACAATTATTAATGAATCAGAATTTTCACCAAGTCCACAAGAATTTTGTGCAGCTACACAAAGTTTAGCTTCGCCAAAAAATAGTTCATTCCAAATTACAATTGCTGATGTGTCGGATGATTCTATTGCAGCTGCAGTATCAGGTGTTATATTCCAAAGGTATGAATTGGCTTTGTTCACCGAAAAAGTTTCATAGGCATTGACTTGCTCATCAGCACACGACAAAGCATCGCCAATAGGTTTATTTGCTTTGGCTATACCGCAAGTAGTTACTTGAAAGTTTGCCGATTGAACTGTTGACCAATGATTGTAAGTATCCTGAAATTGAATACTAAACATGTGAGTTCCAACCGAAAGAATTGGCGTTTCTATTTGAGTTAACAGCTCGTATGGATTAATCGGATTATCTAATTCAACATAAATGAGGGTTTCAATACTGTCATTTATCCAATGTTTATAAGCTTTAACTAACGCAGGTTCTTGTCCTGTAGTTGGAGTGTTTGAAAAGAAATGACTCTGCACAATACTCCATACCCCTTGCGAGTTTAGAGTTCTGAAGTTAAACAGGTTCAATCCTGGCTGTAAAGCTGACACATCAATAGAATTTGTAATTGATTGTTCGGTTGATGCCACATAAACACTATTTTCAACATTGTTGTTAAACCAATATTCGTAGCCAACAATACTATTGCTCGATGCTACTCCAATACTGCTAAAAAAAGACGATTGAATAACACTCCAAAACGCATTTGCACCTTTTGCTCTAAAGTTTAGCATATGCAAACCAGCACTTAAATTATCGATACTTACAGTTTGGCTAAACGTATAGCTCGATAAGTTTGAATTGGAAATATCAACTGCAATTTTATCATTAATATTATTATCTATCCAATACTCAAGCGTTGTTAGCTTGTCTTGTGCAAAAGCTGCTGTGCTTGTTATTATTGCCAGAAGGCAAAAAGTTATAAGTTTTTGCATGGCTGTTTAGTTTTCTTGTGCTGACACTTTAATAGTAATATTTAGCATTCCGTTTTCATCGGTTTCAACCGATACATCAGAACTATCAATATGTGGGTTAGCGGGTAGGCAATTATGTTTGAATGGATTTGAACCTCCATAAAGACCAATTTCGGTTCCTCCGACTCCTCCATTTTTACATGGACTACCTGCTTTTATACGGTAATCATGTAGCGGATTATATCCATTTGAATAAACATCAACAGGGCAATCTTCAAAGGTGTCAACCCATGTTATTAGACCTATGCAACCAGTTACCTGATTAGGACTATTTGCAAAATAAGCATCTGGATCTGTTTCATGAAAGGCACAATTCTGAAGTGTGTAAGTTGTATTTGTTCCTCCTATAGTGCCACCAGATTCTAAAATTGAGTTTCGAATTGTAAAGTTGTTGTTGTAATTAAATTGCCCTTCCATAATGCAATTCTCAAATAATGTATTACCGTTTGTATAGCGTACTTGAGCATTGAAAAAGCAATTACGAAAAGTTAAATAAGTAGAATTTTTAGCTTCAACCCAACTTATAAAAACACATTCTGAAAATTGAACATTCTGAACATCAGCATTGAATCCCAAAGTTACAGTCTGATCAAATTTACAACGTTTAAAGCTAATGTTATCAACGTCAGCGGTGGCAACATCTTCGCCAAAATTAAAGGCTTGAGTAAATCTTATTCCTTCAAAAGTAGAACCATCGGCACCGTCGAGCAAATAAAAAGTCGATTGAATTGAAGTTACAGGAACACTATCGTTAGAGCCTTTGTGATAACCAGCGCCAATAAGATGTATTTTTTTGCTGGTAGTTAATTTATAGCTTGGAGATGAAAAACTTCCGGCAGGCAAATATAAAGTGTCGTTGTTTTGCAAATAGGCAAAAGCTGAATCAATTGACATAAATGGTAAGGTTGTGTTGTTGCGCTGAATAACCATTTGGTACTGGGCTGATAGGTTAATTGCGAGACCTAATGTAAGAAGTATAGTGAGTAATTTTTTCATTTTGTTTATCGGATAAAAAGTTAGGTTTACAATTCGGTTAAAATGGTCGATTCAAAACTCAATTCAACACCTAAGAGCATGGGAGCGTAACTGGAAAAACCGCTTACCTGAATAGTTACTGTATGATTGGCATAAAGAAAGCTTGCCAAAGCGTCTAATAATTCAGGAGTAATATCTAAGGAGATACTGTTATTGTTTTCTGAAATGTTTTTTAAGGTTACACTAAGGTAAGCTTCAGGAATTGTAATGTTTAATTCAGTAATACTTTCACCTTCAGGTATTCCA
>JAEINW010000145.1 GCA_016342715.1 Salinivirgaceae bacterium
CGAACTAATATATTGTGAAAAAATTGGAGATTTTGGCGTTAAACTCATTGAAGAAATAGCAAAAAACAAAAACGGCAAAGCGGTAAATATTTTAACTCATTGCAATGCCGGTTGGCTGGCCTGTGTAGATTGGGGCACCGCAACTGCTCCCATGTATAAAGCACAAATAAAAGGTATTCCAATTCATATTTGGGTAGACGAAACTCGCCCTCGAAATCAAGGTGCCCGACTCACTGCCTGGGAAATGGAAAGTGCTGGAATTCCTTACACCCTTATTCCAGATAATACGGGTGGTCATTTGATGCAGCATGGAATGGTCGATTTAGTTCTTGTTGGTAGCGACAGAACCACCAGAAATGGTGATGTGGCTAACAAAATTGGAACCTATTTAAAAGCCTTAGCCGCTTATGATAACCAAGTGCCATTTTATGTAGCACTGCCATCAACAAGTATCGATTTTGAAATGACCGATGGAGTAAAAAATATTCCTATTGAAGAACGCGACGGTGATGAAATAAAAAAAATGGAGTGTCTAGATGGGAACGAAACAAAAGAAGTTTTGCTAATGCCTGAACATACCAAAGTGGCAAATTACGGATTTGATGTAACTCCAGCAAAATATGTTACTGGTATAATTACTGAACGAGGAATTTGTAATGCAACAGAAGATGATATTTTAAAACTCTTTCCTGAAAAAAGATGATTGACGACGGATATATAAAATACAATTGCAATTGGAAAAAGCAAGCAATTAATGTTCCCGATGAAGTGTTGAAGAATTTGAATGAATTCCGTTCGAAATTAGTGCAGAAAAACATGATTGGTAAAATTCCAGACGGTCCCGGATTTGGAAACATTTCGGTTCGTTTCAATCACGGTTTTTTAATTACCGGGAGTAATACTGGGCATTTAACAGAACTAACCGCTTCTGATTTAGCTTTTGTTAATAAGGTAGATGTAAAGTATAATTCTTTATGGTGCATAGGTGAAAGCATTGCCAGTTCAGAGAGTATGACCCATGCTGTTATCTATCAGCAGGCAAATGCTGTAATTCACATACATTGCAAATCACTTTGGCAGAAATTTTTATTCCGATTCCCAACAACTTCGACAGAATTTTCTTTTGGTACCCCAGAAATGGCAAACGCAATTAAAAAACTTATAAAATTACACCCTAACGAATTAATTGTATTGGGTGGACATGAAGATGGAATTATTGTATACGGCAATACTCTTTCCGAAGCTTATGATAAAATACGGAAATATTAATTATCAATATCTTCTTTGCGTTTCTTGAACCAAGAATTGGTTTCAATTTCTGACACTATAATTTTTCCATTGCTAAAAAGAACTGTGTCTAAATTCGAAATTAAATCCTGTTCATACTTGTTATTAATTTCGTTGGTATGAACCACCAAAATTCGTTTGTTATTATAGGTTTCAATAAGGCTTGAATCCTTGGGATTTTCAACAAAATTTAACACAATTTGCGAGTTGTTGACCGATGGCCGAGATAAAAATACAGCCATAAGAGGTAATCCTGTTCTCACCGAAAGGGCCATAGATAATTCTTCGGAGGAATATGACCCGCCTCTGGTGAATGGTAAAAAATGTCTAATGTATATGGGTATTGGTAAAATGGCATCATATTCTGAAATATCAATATTCCATTCGTCAAAATCATAATAACTATCAAATATCTCTTCAGACAACACATTTGCCCTTCCAGGTATTTTTGCATCAATGTAGGCATGCATGGCATATGATTCAAATAAAAACAAGCTGATAATTCCAAAAACAAATGCCTTTTGAAATTTGTTTTTATTACAAAACCTGTAAAAGAAAACAACGGATGAAATACATATTACATAGTAAAAAACATATGAAAATCTTTCAACAGCAATTATCTGCGAGGCAAAAGGTATTTTGCCAAGAATAAAACCATTGTCAACAATAGTTGGTAACCCAAACGAATATAACAATACTAATATTCCAGAACTTAACAATACAAAATTAATCTCGCCAAACTTTGTAAAAAACTCTCTTCCTTGTTTTTTGAAAAGTTTAACAGCCATTAATAGGAAAAACGAAATTATAAAAATATTTGAAGCCAATCCAATATATGTGCCTTTCACCGACCATTTATATTTATTCTGAAATGAAAAATCGAAAACCCAATCGTATAAAAAATGAAAGTCGGAATATCTTGGTAAAAAAACATTACAGAAAGCAGCCCTGTGGTAAGCGTTTATTTTGAATTCTGGTCGGCCTTCAATTGGATCAAATAAAAATAAAATTATTATGACAGCTAGGGGCAATAAATTAGCTAATAAAAACCGCATTAGTAATTTTCGATTCATCTTTAAAAAAAAGAATTGAACTAATAGTATGCTCATGTTTAAAGCAACCAGCATCGCTCCAATATAGGTATGGATTAAAAATCCTATTAGAATAAGCCAGAGAATTTTGTTTGTATATTTCACTTCCTTTTGCTCAAACAGCTTTAGAACAAGAAGTATATTCAATGGAATAAAAAACGAATATACTTGGCTATAATGTCCTACTGTTAATAATAAAAACTGAGGTGACAAGGAGGCTATTCCGACAGATGCAATAATAGCAAATGAACTTTTTACTTTTAAAAAATAAAATATTTTATAGAGAATTCCCGCTGTAATTATTGGATTCAGAATCATTATAAAATTTAAAACTCCTACAGTATGGTTTTTAATAAATGGCACCATGGTGCCTAAAACACCAAAAACTATAGCCAACAAAGGATGGCTATCTGATTTAAAAATATATTCACCAAATGGATAAGCAAAGCCTTTGTGCATAAAAAGCTGGTCGAAATGTTTTACGTAGTAGGAGAACATAAAATAATTCTTCATACCATCATGTTCAATGCCCATAAGGTATTTATTGGCGCCAATAATTATATCGCTATAAAAAAACAATAAAACCAAAAGCTGCAAAAAACAAACCAACAATAAATTCTTTTTCATCTGTTTATAATTTTATTTTATTGGTCAGATAGCCTGCCCCGATAAGTCGGGGGAATATCCATGTTAAACATTTTCGGTTGGTGTAATATTTATTGTATGGATATTTCATAAGCTATTGGATTTCTATATGGGTTTTAGATATTTGCCCGCAATTACCTCCTTTATTGAAAAGAAACACTGAAAAGGATTCAATTTTACTATTAATAGAATCAATTAAGATAACTTGTCTAATGGTATTTTGTCCAATATGATTTGCTGCTATTGATATGAATGCATCGTTGGAACGTTCCAATATTTTCCGCCCATTTTCATCAAATCCCCTAACTTTCAAATACAGAACACCCTTATATTTAAGTGAATCAATAGTGTAATTAGTTGTTATGGAAGAAACATTATAAGGTAATGAGTCTCTTGAAAACTTTGCTAGTTCAATTTGTGATTGGGTTGCCTCAAACTTAATAGTTGAGTTGTTGCTGAAAACAACGATAGTAGCTCGGTGAAATAAAAAACTAAAAACAAATATTAATAAGAAGGCTAATGCTGTTACTACCAAGCTTTTATATTTATAAAAATGTTGCAAATTAAACATATACACTTTTTTGGTTAACAAGTTTACATAAAAAATGCAAAAAAGACATTAAATAATTTGGCAAGTAATGAACAATTGCGTAAAATTGCAAACCCAAAACCAGGGAGCTTGTCTGAAAAGACGGGTAACGGGCCCATAGCTCAGCTGGTTAGTAGCACCTGACTCATAATCAGGGGGTCGCTGGTTCGAGCCCAGCTGGGCCCACAAAAGCATCCAAGGTTTTTCTTGGGTGCTTTTTTTATTCATTTGCACGCCATTTGCACGTCACTTCTGTTAATTTGTGATATTTGCAGACGAAAAAAAAAGAAGATTATAATTTCAATTCCAAACCAAATTTATTCGAATTATTTTTTCTTTTCGTTTGCAAAAACTTTTATCGATAAAAATTATAGAATTAAAGCACCCCTATTATATAAATTAGGATCATATCGGATCAAGTAGAATGTTTGAGAAATTATGAAATTTCTATTTTTTTTGAACCAAACTGCTAAATGGCTTTTTAATAGCTAATCGGTATAATTATCATTTGGAATATCATCATCCACATCTTTATCAAAAGGTCCAACTCCAGGAGGATTGAATAAACCCCAACGATCGATGATGTAATCCCACTTATCAAAACTGGCAACCCATTCTATAAATAACAAGCGGTATTCTTCAATGAGGGTTCGCACCATATCAAAGTAATCAACATATTTAAAACCAAATGCTTTCAAAGAATGATTTGAAATCATTAAATCACGAGCCGCTTTGCGGATAATGGCAGCATTTTCCATTTTTAAATCATACAATCCACCTGATTCGGCACCAGCCACTTTAACAGATAACATGGCTGCATCAGCAAACATTTGTCCCTTTAAGGAACTTAACATTTTGTCATCATCATCAATTAATTCACAAATCTTATGAACTAACTTCATAATTTCCATTCCCTTTTTGTAGATGGGAAGGTTTTCTATTTCTTCTCTTTCTTTTGACATTTCTGAATTTAAATTTTTACTCTCCAACTCATACAAGAAAAAACACCATCCTCTTTGGCAATCGAAATAGCTTAACAAAACAATTTTGAATTTATAAAATCACTTCAATACCATTCTCCTTTAGCAATGCCACTGATTTTGAACAGATATTGTTATTGCAAATAAGACTGATTTTCATATCTGATTCTTTTTGCTGAATAGCCTCTACAATCTCAATAATCTTTTGTGCATCTTTTTGAATTATGCGGCTTTTAATTCGTTTAATTATTCCAATATGGTTTTCCGCTAATTGTTCAAGTTTAACTCTTGAGTTTAAACCGTATTTTTCCGATAGAGTATTCATTATTTAATAATTACTATTTTCCTTCCTTTAATAAAATTCGTCCATATCAATACTTTCACCATCACTGAAAAGGTCGTTTACTTCTTCTATATCAAAATAATCAGGTTGGTAACCTTCAAGCCATTCTTTTTCATCTTTTGAAAGTTTATTCTTTTCTTTTTTGCTCATTAACGATTCGTAGCCCCCAGGGCCACCGCAATCTTCGGGAGGAGCATTTCGTTTGCCTGCCAAACAAGTGGGGTATTCAGGACCCAATTCAGTAATTTTCTCAATTACTATTTTGTGCTTCCAGTCGTCGCCAAAATCGTAAGTGTACAAAAAATGATCTTTTTCATGTAACGGAAAATCTTTTAATTTATTCTCTTTTACACTTAGCTCCTCGATTGATTCTTCGGGTCCCAAGCCACCATCAGTATCAACATTGTACCCACAAATATCGAAACAATACAAATGGGTGTTGGTCCAATTAAAGGCTATTTGAATAATATTGTGCAATTGAAATAAGGTTAATTCATCGTTTACTACAATGCGCCTCCACACCGGTGGCTTAACATCATTTATGGTAATTTTTAATTGTAAATACATAGTCTATCATTTTATTAGCGTTCTAAGCACATAAACGTATCTTCAGAAACGATAAATGAATTCCTTTTTCCAATGATGCAAGTATTGGAGTATTAAACTCATTTATCCCGATACGCTCCGCTATCGGGATTCGTTCAGCTTACAGATTTTAATTCATTTCATTCTTAAAACCTGAGTTTCACGAATAAATTGCTGCATGAGCATAATTCCTCAACTAATTTATAGCTGACTAAAAATAGTAAGAATATTACTAAATTGAAATATTGATTTTATAAGTATTAATTACCCTTGAACAACATTACTCTGCAGTAAAAAAGGTATCTACATCGTAATCTTCAAAACTCACGTAATTTGTTTTAAAAAAAGCTTGAGCTTCTTTTGAGCTTACAAACATATTAGCTTTATAAAGCAGACTATCTGAAACTTCTGCATTTTTAATTCCTCTAATTTCTGTAATGATAAATTCACCTGAAGTTTCTTGTTTTTTTATTTCTAGGGTAGCCATTTCGGGATAAGAAACATGAAAATAAAAAACTTCTTTAAAGTGGTGTTGGTACCTAAATCTGGCCACACAATGATTCATTTTTTTGCTCTCTTTTATCAATTGCTCTTCGGTTGTTAGCAACTCAAAACCATTAGGGAGTTGCAAACTACCCTCATAATCAACGGGTAATAAATCAGCTTTCACAAAGTTATTGATAGGCACCCAATTTGATATGTTCTCAAATTTTGAACCAAATAAATTAATTAAATCTATATCTCTGTCATCTCCTTCGTAGTAGGAATTCTTTGAAGCTAATAAGTCAATATATAAATTGAGTTTTGACTCTGATAAATTAATGGATACTAAAAATTGCTCACAAAATGCTGAATAAATTAATGAAGAAAAGTGAATGTCATTTTTTAACTTTTCAAGTAGTTCAGGCATATTAGCAAGAGCTTCCATGTTATTATCACATACCAATAAAATTAAAAGCGCTCTTTTCAACTTTGCCCAGCTATCGAAATATGGATTTTGCAAAATGTGTTTAAAATACATTCGAGGGGTAATCTTATTAGTATGGTTTCCTAAAAGAGCCGCTGCCAAGAGAACCGGATTGGTAATTTTTTTTAATAGTAAATATTTTAATATAGGTGGCTTAATATATAAAATAGGGTGTGGTAAAGCCTTGTACAACCAATCTATTTCCAAAACATCGAGAACTGATTTATACTGTTCGGGGTTTTCCCAATCTTTAAAATTGCCCTTAAGCAGCGTAACATTATTAAAATCTTTCTGTATTTCAAGTTCAATATCTGAACCATCATCTTTTTTACTCCAGAATTGCCATTTACAGGAATTTTCATTTTTTTTTATAAAACCATAATCGATAGTAGCTGTTTTTTGCATTTAATTTATACTGTTCTTAAAAGTTATATTTCTTAGCTATTAAATTATCATATACTGTATAAGTAAATTCATTCCATGTTTGAGAAAGAATATAATTATTCCGAAAACGCCTAACCAACACATGTAAAATTAACAGAGCTATAAAAGCAATTACTGCTAAACCAATACCCAATTGAAGGATACTTAACAGTGCTAAAGGAAACATTAGTATCCAAACTACTTTAGCTATAAGATAATGTGTGTAACATTTCTCAATACCCTCCTCTTCATATTCTATCAGAAAGGCCTTTTCTTCATGCAGCAGACCATTTTCATTTAGGTAGTTAAAGGTTTTATAAAACTGCGGATCCCTAAATTTTGGAGAATGTATTAATCGCAAAGCTCTTTCTAATTCAATTTGTATCATAATCACTAGTTTTAAATTATACTATTCTTAAAAGTTATACTTCTCAGCAATTTCACCTTCGTAAATAGATTCTGTTAAATCCCTGGCCATTTGTGCAATAATATATCGTGATTTATACTTGTTTTTAAAACCATGCAATATCAAGGTTAGTACAAAAGCTATGAACGAAGCATATACATTAAATTTCAATAAAAAATATAAGGTAAAGGCTAAGCCAATACTCCATGCAAATAGACTTAAAATGCTATGTGTATAGTGTATTTCAATATTCTCTTTGCAGTAGTTTAACATAAATTGTTTTTCCTCTAGAATCCTTCCGCTATCTTGGAATGACTTGTAATTCTTGTCCAAATTCTTCTTCCTGAACCTTGATGAATATGCTAAGCGTAATTCTCTTTCGAATTCAATTTGCATCATGGTTAAAATTTTTAATTAATTAACTCTTCGCTTAATTACAGCATGTAGCTCATCATCGTAAATGGCATAGGCTGGTCGGGGATCGCCATCACGTGAAAAGCCTACACTTCCGATATTTACTATGGTTTTATGCTCACTTAGTTGATATACCTCATTGGTAAATGCTATATTTTTAATATACCCACAAAAGCTTTCGTAAATACCAAACTGATGACTATGACCTACAAAGGCAAGGGATTCCTTCATTTCAGACATGCTCATTTGTAGTACCAAAGGATTTGAATAATTCACATACTCCAAGTTTGAATCAGGAGGCATGCCATGAACAAATAATAAATTGTTATGGGATATGCTAAGTGGTAAACTCTCGATAAATTCCATCGATGTTCGATCTATGCTTACCTTATTAAATGTCCTTTCTTCTTGAAAAAGTAGACTTTGTTCCTTTTCCACAAAAGCCTCATCATGATTCCCCATAACACATTTTACCTTGTGCTTCTTTAGCAATTCAATAACCTCAACAGGCTGTTCTCCATAACCAACCACATCGCCCAAACAAAAAATTGCATCTATCTGCTTTTTTTTGATATCATTTATTACAACTTGTAAAGCTTCAAGATTTGCATGTATGTCGGATATAATGGCTATGCGCATTTATTTTAATTTAGAAGTGAATATTATTATTTCTTAGACTCCTCCTCCGCCCTACGGGCAACTTCCCGAAAAATAGGAGACAAACTCTCTAAATAAGGACTTAATTTGACACGGTTTCATCTTTTACTACGCTCGCATTAATGTATCGGTCATTCAAACCTTGTTTCATAGTTTCCATTTTAGTGCGACCACCCGATTTTGCTATGGACTGGCCATGCGTGTGTGCTTCTATCATGGTAGCAACAGCGGTTTCTTCTTTTAAATGGCACACCTCAAACAAAGCCTTTGTTATCCAAAACATATCATTTACATCATCGTTCCAAAGCAGCAAGTGCCAAGAGCTTTCGGTGTTGGTATTCACGCTATTTTTAAGTTCTTTTTTAGTGATTGTTTCTTCCATAGCATCCTTTTTTAATTGTGCACTGCAAAGTTAAGGAAGGTTAATTTGAATGGCTTGTTCAGATTGTTCATGGTAGTGATTTTTTATAAACTCGATAGTAAGCTGCCCAACCGTTTTTTTCTTTTTGCCAAACAATCTTATCTTTTTCTTTATTTGCTTTTCTGTTGCTCCATTTCCATATACCATCAGACCCATCTAATTGTATCGGAAATACCGGCTCTCCATCAGGGGCCAATAATGCAAAAAAGAAAGGAGGATTAGTATCTCTAAGTATTATCTCTATTAGTGGACTTAAATAATATCCATTTTTGTGAAATTGTAAAATTTCTGATTTATAAATTTTCTTTGTTACTTTTATTAAAAACTTTATTCTTCGCCGCATCGACCTGTATCCATACCATTCATTGGGTTTCCATGTTCCTTCTATGGTATGACGTAAAAAATAATGAGGTCGTAAACGCTTAGAACGCGTTTGATAGATTATATTACGCCCTACTTTATCCCCTGCTTTGGGTTTCTCTAGGATTGAATTCTTACACTTCTTGTAATAAAAATAACTTATCTTATTATCGTACAAATTAATCCAATCGGCCGTATAATCACTTTCTACATATTCGTATTTTACACCACATATATCCCACAACTCCAATAACTCATCTACCAGCAGGGCATTTATTATTTCCTGTTTTGCATGGGCCAAAATGCGTCTTCGTTTCCAAAAATTCATATGATTTTGTTTTTCCTGTAAAGGTAAAAGTGCTTTGCAAAAAAAGCTTGTTCAGCTTATTCAAGGAAGCGTATTTTATAAAAAAATTACACAGAGGTTCACAAAGGAAGCACAAAGTTTCACAGAGGGTTTATGGGAAAATACTTTTTATTATCTTTAAACTATGGAACTACCCAACTTAGTAGAATTAAAAGATGCCTGGTACAGCTGCCAGGACCAAGACCCCGTAAGTGGTGGCTATTATGCCATAATTGACGACCATGGTATGAAAATACCCTTTTGTGCTGATGATCTTGACGAATGGAAAACCCTTTGGCCCGCTTTTATTTTTAAAGAAGCCTTGTGGGATGACTACGATTTTTATGACGAAGACGAATTAAAAGAAGCTCAAAAATTGCTAGATAAATTTGAACATGTCCAATGGAATGACAGTGATTTTATTAGCTTTTGCTACACCAGCAGCATACACGATGAAATAACTATTGATGAGTGCGGCAAAGCCCATGAAAACCTGCAAAATATGGTAGATAAATTGAGGGATAATATGGGTTAGCATAAGCTAATTAAGATATTTAAAGAAAACATTGAAACTCATTATTAGCAAATAAAATAATAATTAGCTCGCTTATTTTTTGAATAGTTTTATTTTATCTGTGATGAAATAACCACCAGATTTTGAACCACCCTTGAACTCTATAATATTTAGGTCTTTTGCTATCTTAAGGTATCTTTCAATGGTTGGTTTGGATTTACTGCCCATTTGCTTTACAATTTCATGGGTGTTTATACCTTGGCTATTAATTAAGAGATGAATAATAGTTATAATCTCATTTTTTACACCATCACTTATACCATCAATTACGCCATCAATTACACCATTATTAATAATAATATTTAGACCATCATTTAGACCATCATTTAGACCATCATTTAGACCATCATTTTTAATACGATGACTTATACCTTCTAAAGTAAGTTCCAGCCTATCTCCTTTAGTTTTCCATACTGGAGCAGCATAATTATTCGCTTCACAATCGACCATCATTCGCAGCGTACCCGTACCAAGCATTTCAATAAAACCTCTTATATGACATATGTATGCAATATCCGGGTTCCTAAGAATAGAACCATGTTCCTTTTTAAGGTCACGAACTGATATGGAATCTGGTAAAGTACCCGTGCTTGAAATAACAAGTTTATCAGGAAAAACCTCAATATTTAATGTACTTGAAATATTGGAGTAATCTCTATGTATAATTGCATTAAGTAGGCCTTCACGCAATGCAAAAAGAGGTAATGCTTCTTTTGACCTTAGTAAGCCAGTAATTTTTTCCGCTCTCAATAATTGAGTTTCATAGAAATCCCAAATAGAATTAATATTCCTAAATAGGTTGCTATTATAAATTCTATCAAATAAAATTACTTTACCACCTTTTGATGATTCGTAAACCGTTGCCCTAATCTTTGATTGAGGTAAATATTTTATTGGATTGTTCCCAAATAAAACGATAGCTGCATTTGTCAGGCTACCACCTTGCATTAACCCTAATCTAACTAAAAAATCTTCAATACTAAGATTCTCAATACCTGGATTTTGTTTTGCATAAGCAGTAATGGTTTTCTTTATCTCCTGATGGTCTAATTCTTCAATGTCGGCTCCTAAAACAACTTGCCGTTCCCAATGAAAATCCGAACTTTTTCGATGACTACTTAAGACTTTCATATCTTTAGCGGATGCAAGCTTGGCTTCGCCGGAGGAATTTAAAACATAAATTTTGCCTAGATAATTATAAGGTTTTTTAGCACCCGGCCATGCACTTATTAAAAGAACTTCATTATTTTGATATGAAATAATATTTGATGTAATTGGAGCTGTTGGAATAAGATTATTAATTACTTCATTAATGATTTTATCCTTCCAATTTTTATTAATACCGACTATCTTTTTATTATTACTAATCCCTAAAATTATATCCCCACCAATACCATTCAAAAATGCACATAAAGTTTGACCAATAAGGTCTAATGCTAGTGTGTCAAAAAGCTTTAAATTTTTATCCTTTTTGTTTGCAAGGAGATTGTCTATAATAATTGTATTTTCCATCATTACCTCCTATTTTTAATAATGCCTTCTAAAAAATCTTTATCTTCGAATTGAGCGGTTATATAATCCAATGCTTCGTCAAGTCGAGTAAATTCCTGTGCCCAATTTCCAGTTCGTGATGCTATTGGTTTTCCTTCATTAATTACATAGCTATAAATATCTAGCGTTCGTTCATCGAAAACAACACTTTTCTTTATTTTCACATCAAATACTTGTTGCCCTTCTTTATCAAGATAATACAAATTCTTTTTTAATTGACGAGTAAAAACTACATCACGATGAACCAAAAACCAATAGGGTTTATTTAATTTCATTGCCAATTTCATTTCTTCAAAAGTAATGTTACGCTCTTCAATGTTACCTGTACCATAATAGGGGCGAATAATACCCACAAAAGCATCACATTGCCTTACTGCATCTAAACAATTATCCAGATTTGATTTATCAGGATTAACCCGCATGGTTCCAATATGTGAATTAATTACTGCATAGTCCAACGTTGAAACGGTGGCACATATAGCAGAAAGTTGGTCTTCAAAACCATAAACCGTAGATGCTACCATTATTTCTATATTGCCAACAGGTGTCATAATTTAGTCGTTAAAAAATGAAAATAATGATTTGGCTTCTTCATAATCTAAACCCATACCCCCATCTTTTAAGGTTTGGATTTGAATTGTTGTATTAGTTGCTATATTTCCCATAAAACACGTTTACTAATTCAGCGGTACTGTTTCGTATTAATTTATTCTTGTTTAATCCTATTTACAATGATGCGTACCCCTTACTATCTAAGCTCTCAAACTCATCTATACTAGCATAATTAAGCCAAGGTTCAGTTAGTCCTCCTTTTTGTAAAATTTTATTGAATATATGGCTTCGAAAATGGGTAACATTAAATATTTTAAAAGTTATTTTGATAAATATACAAGAATCATTTGAACCAAAAAAATAATTGGAATGAAGAGCCAAATAACTATTTTGACTATCTCTACTTACTCGCATTTGTTGAAGCAATGGCTATTGCGCCATTATTAACGACCATGGCATGAAAGTACCATTTTGTGCTTCGAACCTTGACGAATGGAAAGCCCTTTGGCCAGCTTTTATATTTAAAGAAGCTTTATGGGACGAAGCCTATGATATTTATGAAGAAGACGAATTATACCGATTACTAATCAAAATGCACCTTAAAATTAAGGCACTTTGATTATGTATCGGCATTAACTATTGTAAATATTTAAAAGCAATGAAAGTGCATTTAAATATACAATTAGTATAAAAAGAAGCACAAAAACTGCTAGATAAATTTGAACATGCCCAATGGAATGACAGTGATTTTATTAGCTTTTGCTACACCAACAGCATACACGATGATATAACGGTTGAAGAATGCGGCGCAGCCCATGAAAGTCTACAAAATATGGCGGATAAATTGAGGGATAATATGGGGTAAAACAATTAGTGTATATAAAAAGAAAAACCCGGGACAAGACCGGGTATTAAAATTGATTTACACTATACATAAATAATAATTATAATTTATCACCAAATGGAAGTGACTTAATAAAGTTATCCATATAGTTATAATCTAGTTCTGTATCCGATACTGCTGGTAGCATAATCTTTATCTGACCTAATGTTTTGTTTGCCTGTCTACCAAAGCTATATTTATATTTATTAGCCATAATAATAGTACAGATATTGTTTTAGCCCCTTAAATAGTTTGACTAAAATATAGATTAAAATCTATACTTTTATGATTATGAAAAAAAGAACATTTACAAAAGAAGAGAAGCTAAAAATTATAAAAGAAGCTTCAGAACAGGGGATTAATAATACCCTCGAAAAATATGGTATCTATCGCGCATCATATTATGATTGGAAAAAAAAGCTTGAAGAAATGGGTGAAGAAGGATTTCACCATGGTATGACACCTAAGCTGTAAATATTAATTAAGGACTATACCACATTTCAATCGAAAAGTGTACCACTTATTAACAAAATGAATGATTAA
>JAEINW010000146.1 GCA_016342715.1 Salinivirgaceae bacterium
TGCAAATATAGAACGAAAAATGTAAGTTTGTTTAACAATCTATTAAAAAGTCCGATTTATAGGGGAGCAAACCAGTAGGCTCAATAGAATTAGGATATAAAAAAATAGAAAAAGAACTGTTGTTTTATGTCAAAGACACTGGCATTGGAATTGCAAAAGACAAGCACAATTGCATTTTTGAACGATTTATTCAAACTGATATTGGGGACAATATGACTAGACAAGGAACGGGCTTGGGATTAGCCATTTCTAAAGCCTATGTGGAAATGCTTGGGGGCAGAATATGGGTTGAAAGCGAGAAAGGGAAAGGCTCAATTTTTTATTTCACTTTACCCTATTTAATTATATAATCATTAAAAATATAGCTTTTGAAAAATTATTTTGAAAAACAATTTGAGTTAAGATATTTAGAACTGAAACATTGTAAAAGAAAAAAATATAATAGCACGAACACAAAAAACGTGTTATTAAACTTGGAGGGGTTAAGTTCTTAATTAAACTTCTACTACAAATCAAGTTTAATTTATCTGAACAATCAATTAGCCAGTTATCCCCAACATCATTAATAAACTAAAAAAGTTATGTATTTTGGCTATAAAGTAACTTTATTGAAAACTCAAATCGTTAATATGAAAATTAATCGACTAAAATTTAAAACAAAACTTATTGTTTTTTTCTCTGTACTTTTTCTTATTTTGCTATTTTCGAATATAGTATCAATTAATATTTTCAACAAAAACATCAATGTAATTACTGTAATATTATTGTTTCTTTTGTTAATCTGCTTTTTACTTTTATTAGTTATTTCCAAAAGCATCTATTATCCTTCAAAATTATTTATAACTCAATTAAATAAACTTGTAACTACTGATTTTGATATTCATGATGAAAGCAGTAGCTCTCAGCAAATAGATTTTGAAAAATTACCACTTAAGCTTTCAGAAGCATGTAATAAGCATCGTGAGGAAATAAATAAAAGGGAACAGGTAGAAATTAACTTGAAAGAATCGGAATTAAAGTACCGCGATCTGGTTGAAACATCTCAAGATTTAATTTGGCAATGTGATTTAAATGGTTGTTATACATTTATAAATTCTGCTTGGGAAGAAATAATGGAATATAAAACTGAAGAAATATTGGGAAGATCATTGCGAGATTTTACTACTGAGAATCAGGCAAATATTGATGTAGAAAGATATTATAGTGTTCTTAATGGAATTGAAGTGTTTGGTTATGAAACAATGTTTATTTCAAAATCGGGGAAAAAGATATATTTGGCAATTAATGCCCGCTTACAAAAAAACACCAAAGGAGAAACTATTGGAGCACAAGGAACGGCATACGATATAACAAGTAGGCGAAATGCTGAAAATGAATTGAAAATTAGTAAAGATAAATTTAACCGTTTGGCCAGTGCCTCAATTGAAGGTATTGTTTTTTCACACAAAGCTATAATTCATAAAACAAATAAACAGTTTGCTGAAATGTTTGGCTACACTCCTGATGAAATGGTAAATAAACATTTGAATGAACTAATTGTACCTGACGATCGTGAAATGGTTATTCAGAATATAGTAAATGCCTACGATCAACTGTATGAATTTCGAGGAATTAGAAAAGATGGCAGTATAATATATGTTGAGGTTAAAGGTATCCCACTGTCTTTTGATGATAAAAATTACAGATTGTCTATTATCAGCCATATAAGCGAAAGAAAAAATGCCGAAATAAAAATCAGAAAGCTAAATGCAGCCGTTGAGCAAAGTGCTAATTCTATTATAATCACCGATCCTTATGGAAAGATTGAATATGTAAATAAAAAATTTACTGAGTTAACTGGTTATGCATCATATGAAGTAATTGGAAAAAACCCAAATATACTTAAAAGTGGAAAACATGCTAAGGAGTTTTATAAACAAATGTGGTCGGATTTAGTAAAAGGAAACCAATGGAAAGGTGAAATTTATAACAAGAAAAAGAATGGTGAGTTTTATTGGGAATCGGCAACAATAGCACCGGTATTGGGTGAAAACAATGTCTTACTAAATTATATTGCTGTAAAAGAAGATATAACTTTTCAGAAACAGACGGAGCAAAAAATACTGAATGCAATTATTGACACAGAAGAAAAGGAGCGAAAACGCTTTGCTGAAGATTTGCATGATGAACTGGGACCCTACCTTTCGGGAATAAAACTTTATACCTGTCAATTTACTCAAAAAGAATTATCACTAGCTACAAGACTTGAACTCACGAAAAATATTGAAGAAATGATTGATGAATCTATTGCAAAAACCAAACTCATTTCCAATAGTTTAATGCCTAATATATTAATGGATTTTGGATACATTACAGCACTTGAATCATTTATAAAAAAAGTAAAAATCACTCAAAATATCCAATTTGAATTTATTAAACCCACTACTTTAAAAACTATAAATTCAACTATTGAAGTAGTTTTGTATCGTGTTTTAATCGAATTAATAAATAATACATTAAAACATGCCACGGCAAAAAAAATTAAGATAATTGTGACTCATAATAAAAATGTGAAAATTGAATATTTTGATGACGGAATAGGTTTTGATTTTAATAGTATATTAGAAGAACGAAAGGGAAATGGTTTAATTAATATTACTAATAGATTGAAATCAATTAATGCAGAATACAATTTTAGTAGTAGTCAAAAAAAAGGAATCTATTTTATTATCGAAATTTTTAATTAATTCAAAATATAGCTATGAGTTTACCTGATAAAAAAGTAAAAATTATTATTGTCGATGATCATGAATTTTTTAGGCATGGAGTAATTATTGCTTTGCAAGGTATTGATTTCCTAAGCGTTGTTGGTCAAGCAGGTAATGGCAAAGAGTTGATTGAAAAAATAAAAGAAACCCAAGTTGATATTATTCTTACCGATATTAAAATGCCTGTAATGGATGGTATTGAGGCAACAAAAAAAATAAAAAGCCTTTATCCTGATATAAAAATCATTGCACTTTCATTACATGGTGAAGAAGAATACCTAGAAAAAATGATTGAAGCAGGAGTTCATGGTTTTATTCTTAAAAATACTAATAAAGATGGGCTCGAAAGGGCATTAAGTTTTGTGAAAGAAGGGAAGCAATATTTCTCAGAGGAATTCTTGCCCTTTTTTACAAAAAAATTCCAATCTGGGTATTCATCACAAATTAAAGTTAGACTAACAAAAAGAGAGTTGGAAATTTTGCAAGAAATAGCCAATGGTTACACAAGCCAGGAAATTGCTGACAGGCTAAATATTAGTATTAAAACAGTCATAAATCACAGAACCAATTTACTTTCTAAAACTGGAGCAAAAAATACAGCAACTTTATTGGGATATGCATTTAAAAACCAGTTGATTCAGTATTAATCCCAAAATTGTCATTAGAATTCACATAATTTCCAATTCGATAAAGAATATCTAAACCTTTCAACGATGCTGAAAGGTAAGATTTTCTAAATCGGGATTTCCTCGATACGCCTTTCGGCTGTTGTCATTAAATATTTTACAAATTATTAATGACATATCTCGGTTAATCGTATTTGTAACTTTAGAAAAACGATACATAAATTATTATAAGATCGTTGTTGTTGTAATTAGTGTGACTAAGAAAACAGATAAATTCGAATATTTCCATCGCTAGCCCCTTGACCCCCTAAAGGGGAGCCGCCTCACGCTGAGCGGGTTGATACCTTTATAGAACAAAAAGGCGTATGCAGGCAAAGGAAATAAGCTAGTTTTCTTAGAGCCACTAAATTAATTACAAGCTAAATTTCCAAAGACTGGTTATATTAGTTTAGAGCCTTATAAATATAACTTCTTTCTTTCATTTTTGTCTTTCTTTACATCAATTCATATAGGAATAAACTCCTATGTGAATTGATGTAATAGTCCTACAAACATCATGATTCACCCTATTTGCAAAATGAGTATTTCTCACCTTGAAATACTTCATTTTAATGTACAATTTTACATGTAAAAACAACCATGAGTGTTCCTATAAAAATTCTAATAGTTGACGACAGTACATTTTTTAGAAATGCTTTAAAACTATTTCTAAAATCAGACTATAAATATCAAATTATTGGTGAGGCCAATAACGGGATAGAGTTTTTGGAACTTTTAAATTCAACGCATCCCGACATTGTGCTTATGGATATAAAAATGCCAATAATGGATGGTGCAACTGCAACTAAACAGGCTTTATTCAGTAATAATTTTCTTAAAATTATTGGTTTGTCAATGCATGAAGAATTTGACTATTTAAAAAGAATGATTGAAGCTGGGGCTAAAGGATACATATACAAGAACTCAGTAAATGATAATCTGAAGATTGCAATTGATACAGTAATGAACGGTGAATATTTTTTTCAAAATTAATAAAAAAAGGGGGGTATATGAGCGAAAAAACAAAAATGGAAATTAACACGTATTTGACATTCAATTTAGGAGAGGAAACATTTGCTTCAAATGTTAGCAAAGTTTTAAACATTTTGGAAATGATGAAAATTACGGAGGTTCCACAATCGCCTGATTATATGCGAGGCGTGGTAAATTTAAGAGGTGAAGTATTGCCCTTGATTGATACCCGAATAAAGTTTGGCATGACACCCATTAGTATTAGCTCTGCTACTTGCATTTTAGTGTTAAACGTAAATGTAAATTCTAAGTCTGTTAAAATTGGAACTTTGGTTGATTCTGTTCATGAGGTACTTGAAGTAAAAGAAGAAGACATTCTGGCGCCACCTGATATGGGAACCAAATATAAATCGGAATTTATTGAAGGGCTTATTAAGTCGGGAGATGGATTTATAATGCTTCTGGATATGGATAAAATTTTCTCAACCGACGAAATAACAATTCTGCAAGAAAAAACAGAAGAACCTATATTAGAAGAAACAAGCAATTAAAATATTCATGATATCATAAAAATAAATACTATGAACTGGAAAAATTTAAAAATAGGAACAAAACTCAGTATTGGATTTGCTATTATAATACTACTAGGCACTACAATTGGTTATGTGGGGTATAAGGGAATGAACAACTACCAAGACCGTGTTGCAAAAACAGAAATAGCAAATTGGACCTTAAAAAGTATTTTGGAGATTAGAACCTTTGAAAAAAGCTACATGCTTAACCACGATAAAGAAGCAATAACAAAGAGTGGCAAAATACTACAACAAGTGTTTGAGCAAATAGAAGAATCAAAACAACTTTTTAAAGATCAAAAAGACATTGCTGACTTAAATGCCTTAAAACAAAAAGCAGAAAAATATAGTGCTGGAATTGATGAATATGCCAGAATTTATAAGCAGGCTTACATGACCAGTTTGATGAATTCTATAAGTGAAGGTGAAAAAACCTTAGCCCAAGCTGATGAGCTTATCATATCGCAAAAAACCAAATTGAATTTGGAATTAAAACAGCAACTGTCAAATCAAAACATAAAAAACAGGACAGAAAAATTGGAGGATGCTAACAAAATTCTTCAAATATTTGCAGAGGCTCGTTTAGCTTCAAAAGCTTATGTATTCACCCAACAAATAAACGATGCCAATGAGGTTCTTGATAAAACAGACGAACTTTTACTTCATATTAAAGCAACCAAGGCAAAAATGACCCAACAGGTAAATATTGATCAACTTAATGCTATGTCGGTTGCTGTTGCAAATTACCAAAAATCAATGAAAGAGACCATTGCTGCCGTCAACGAACAATCAAAGCAAACTGAAATATTAGAAACTACAGCTGTTGAATTTGTTGCATTAGCCAATGATATAAAAGCCGGTCAGGAAACTAAAATGATAGCCGAACAACAAAGATCTGAATCGCTAATACTACTATTTATTATTATTTGTGTTTTTATCGGTGTTTCAATGGCATATATTATCACCCGCTCTATCGTTAAAGGAATTGTAAGAAGTGTGGATTTTGCAACCATGGTATCAGAAGGAGATTTAACGGTTAAATTTGATGCCGATATACTTGAACAAAAAGATGAAGTAGGCATGCTAGCTAAAGCACTCAAAACAATGGTTGAGCGCTTAAAAAATGTGGTGTACGAAATAACTTCGGGTGCTGATAATATTGCAGAGGCCAGTCAGGAATTAAGCTCTACCTCACAACAACTTTCTCAAGGAGCTTCAGAACAAGCTGCCTCAACCGAAGAGGTTTCATCGTCGATGGAGGAAATGGCAAGCAATATTCAACAAAACACTACAAATGCTCAAGAGACAGAAAAAATATCACTAGGTGTTGATCAGAGTATACAAAAAGTCGGATCTGGAGCTCAAGAAAGTTTAAGCTCAATTAAAGATATTGCTCAAAAAATTACTATTATAAATGATATTGCGTTTCAAACCAATATACTTGCACTTAATGCGGCGGTTGAAGCTGCAAGGGCTGGAGAGCACGGAAAAGGATTTGCAGTGGTAGCGGCAGAAGTTCGAAAACTTGCCGAGCGAAGTAAAATTGCAGCCGATGAAATTGGAATATTATCAAAATCTAGTGTAGAAGTAACTGAAGTTGCTGGTAAATTAATGAGTCAATTAATCCCTGAAATTCAAAAAACATCAAGTTTAGTTCGTGAAATTTCAGCTGCTTCATTAGAACAAGACTCTGGAGCCGATCAAATTAACAGTGCCATTCAGCAATTAAATAATGTTACTCAGCAAAATGCAGCAGCCTCTGAAGAAATGGCTACAAGTTCAGAAGAAATGGCTAGTCAGGCTGATCAGTTAAAAGAGATTATTTCATTCTTTAAAGTAAATAACACAACAACAAAAAAACATAACTCTTTTAAAACAAATACTCATACTAAAAATTCAAAACCACATTTAAAGCAATACACTAGCTCTGGCGTTAAATTAGATTTAAGCAACAACGAAAAGTTAGATAACGAATTTGAACAATATTAAAAAAGCACTTGGCAACCTCATCAATTGAAGGGGTTGCCTATTTTTAACTTTTCCAACACTTCAATACCATAAATTTCAGGCATTGGCATATCAACCATTAATATATTGGGCAAATTATTTTAAATATATTCAAGAGCCAATAGCCCATTTTCAACTTTGCTTACAAAATACCCTTCCTTCTCTAATATCAATTTCACATAGCTACGAGTAGTTCTAGAATCATCAACTAATAAAATTGAATTACTCTTCATGCGTAGCACCTTTAATATTTTACATCATTTTTGAGAATTTAAATTGTAAAATAAAAACATTATTTACTTACTTATGTATTTACTAAAGCAAATAAATTGAATACATTTACTTACAAATTCAACTATTTATGGAAGATAATAATTCAACGAAAAAGTTTGGCACCGCACCAGTTTTTTTTACGGCTATTTCAACCATTTTAGGAGCTATTCTATTTTTAAGATTTGGTTATGCTGTGGGAACTCTCAGCTTATGGGGCGTGCTATTAATCGTTATTTTAGGCCATTTAGTTACGATTCCAACAGCACTTGCTATTTCAGAAATTGCCACCAACAAAAGGGTTGAAGGTGGTGGCGAGTATTTTATAATATCCCGCTCGTTTGGCCTCAATATTGGAGCCACCATTGGAATTGCCTTATTTATGTCACAAGCCATTAGCGTAGCATTCTATGTTATTGCATTTACCGAAGCTTTCGAATTCTTTTTTAGATACATGCTTGAAGCTCACAACCTATTTCTTCCACGCCAAGTAATAAGTATTCCGGCCATGACTATTCTGGCTACACTTATTCTTAAAAAAGGAGCAAATATGGGAGTGAAAGCTTTATATTTTGTGGTTGTCATATTAGCTATTTCTCTGGTAATGTTCTTTTTAGGATCTACAGAATATTCTGAAACAGTTAGTTTTTCTTTTGCAAACACTGGTTTTGGAGATATGAAAAGCTTTTTTGTTGTTTTTGCAATTATTTTCCCGGCCTTTACAGGGATGACTGCCGGTGTTGGTCTTTCGGGCGATTTAAAAAAGCCAAGCAAATCGATCCCCATAGGAACCATTACCGCAACCATATTAGGTATGATCATCTATTTCTTTATTGCCTACAAATTATTCACATCAGCCTCACCCGAAGACTTAATAAACGATCAGTTAATTATGGCAAAAATTGCCATTGGTGGGGCATTTATCATCCCCTTAGGTTTAGCTGCTTCAACTATTTCATCAGCACTAGGATCCATTATGGTTGCTCCACGTACCCTACAGGCTCTGGCTCAAGATAAAGCTTTCCCAATAAAAAGGGTAAACCGATGGTTAAGTAAAGAGCGTAGTAAAGACAACGAACCCATAAACGCCTCCATTGTTGCCATACTTATTGCTTATATTTTTGTGGCCATTGGTGATGTAAACTTTGTGGCAGAAATAATATCCATGTTTTTTATGGTTACCTATGGAGCCCTTTGTTTAATTTCATTTCTCAACCATTTCGGATCCTCTCCTTCGTACAGACCTTCTTTTAAATCAAAGTGGTATTTGTCACTCATTGGATTTGTAGTATCGCTTTGGGTAATGTTTAAAATTAATACACCCTATGCCTTATTAGCACTTTCATTAATGACACTCATTTATTTTTATATAAACAGTTATCACAAAACCCAACGTGGCTTTCAAGATATTTATGCCAATGCCATCTATCAATTAAGTAGGTATTTGCATGTTTTTTCCCAAAAGAATAAAAAAAAGAAAGCAAATCAGGAATGGCGCCCCAGTGCCATTTGCATATCAAAGGATTCCTTTAAACGCGATAAAGCTTTTCAATTGCTCGATTGGATATCCTATAAATTTGGTTTTGGAACCTACCTGCACCATATTAATGGATATTATTCAAAAGCATCCCACGATCAGGCAGAACAAGAACTTGAAAAATTAATTGCTCGTGTTTCTTCAAAGAATAGTCATGTTTTTGTTGATACCATCATTTCTCCATCAAACACTTCTGCCATAGCGCAAGCCATACAACTACCAGGGGTTTCAGGCATGGAGAATAACATGGTAATTTTCGAATACGACAAAGATAATCCTGAAAATCTCGAGGAAATTATTGACAATATTGCCTTGGTTTCAGCAGGTAATTTTGACATTGGCATTTTGGCAAGTAGCCAAAAAGAAATTGATTTCAAAAAAGATATTCACATTTGGATTCGCAGTTCAGATACCGATAATGCCAATTTACTTATTTTGCTAAGTTTCATTATCCTAGGGCACCCCAATTGGAAAAAAGCCAACATTAAAATATTTGATATTGTAAAACAAGAGAATTTGGAAAAAGCCCGGGAGCAAATGAAGGAATTGGTAATCGGAGGACGTTTACCTATTACTCCAAAAAATATTGGCTTTATTGTCCAGAAAGATGAGGTATCGGCAAAAACCATAATCAATGAACATTCTAAAGAGGCGGGCTTAACACTCATAGGTTTTAGAGAAGAAACATTAAAGCACGATAAAGAGCTAGTATTTAAAGGCTACGATGAAATAGGAAGTATTTTATTTGTAAATTGTCATCATCAAAAAACTATTGAATAAAAGCAGATTACATGAACCCTAAACCAAGCTCTTAATAATTCATTTATTCTGCTTATTCAAATCAAATATCTTATATTCGCACTGAATTTTAATTTATAGTTATGTTGCCATTAATTATTGATCAAACGAGTGATACTGCAGAAGTAATTTTGGATAAAAACCAAGGAACTTTTGAATTTTCAGGAACCTCAATGCCCGATAATACAAAAAAGTTTTTTGAACCTATCATCTCTTGGATTGCTAGCTATATAGAGTCACCCAATGAAGAAACTATTGTAAATTTCAAAATGAAATATTTCAACACTTCTTCAACAAAATCCTTACTCGATATTATGATTCAGTTTAAAGAAATTGCAAAAAATGGAAAAATGCTTATTATTAACTGGCACTTTCCTAGCGACGATGAAGATATGCTGGAAGCTGGCCAAGGTTTTTCAAAAATGGTACGCTTCCCATTTAATTATATAAAATACTAACAATTTATTATTAAAAAACATGAGTGACATTAGTGTAATTTCAGTAAATATTTCAGAAAAAAAAGGAACCATTAAAACACCACGAGAAAGTATAACATTAACAAAAAATGGTATTGAAAACGACGCTCATGCGGGCGATTGGCATCGCCAAATAAGTTTATTAGGAGACGAAAGCATTAAGAAATTTGAACCAATTATTGGTAGAAAACTTGAATATGGCGAGTTTGCCGAAAACATTACTACCAAAGGAATTGTATTAAATAAAACTAAACCAGGAGATATTTTCACTATTGGTGACACTATCTTAGAGGTTACTCAGATTGGGAAAAAATGTCACGGAGATGATTGCCAAATTTTTAGAGAAGTTGGCAAATGTGTAATGCCAAAAGAAGGCATATTTTGCAAAGTAATTGAAGGCGGCGAAATAAAACCGGGAGATTCAATTACCTACCTAAAAAAAGAATAGTTTAAAACTATAAATACAGCTATGGTTGTAAATAACATATACCGTATTTCAAGTCATAATCAGTATGCTGAAGTTGATGATGTATATACGTCTCCCAACAAAATCGTTTCTCGATATTATGATTCAATTTAAAGAAATTGCAAAAAATGGAAAGATGCTTTTCACAAATTGGCATTTTCCTACCGATGATGAAGATATGTTGAAAGCTGGACAAGAATTTTCTAAAATGGTTAGCTTACAATTTAATTATATAAAATACTAATATTTATTATTAATAAAACATGAGCAACATTAGTGTAGTTTCAGTAAATATTTCTGAAAAAAGAGGGACAATAAAAATACCTAAAGAAAGTATAACATTAACAACAAATGGTATTGAAAACGACGCTCATGCGGGCGATTGGCATCGTCAAATAAGCATATTAGGAGAAGAAAGTGTAAGAAAATTTGAGTCAACTGCTGGCAGAAAAATTAATTATGGAGAATTTGCCGAAAACATAACTACTAAAGGAATTGTATTGTTTAAAACCACACCTGGTGATATTTTTAACATAGGAGATGCCGTTTTAGAAGTAACCCAAATTGGGAAAGAATATCATGGAGATAATAGTGGAATGTTTAGTGAAATTGGAAGTGCTATGCCAAAAGAAGGCATATTTTGTAAGGTTATTGAAGGTGGTGTAATAAAACCTGGAGATTCAATTACATACCTGAAAAAAAGTAGTTAAACTATAAATTTTCACCAATGGTTGTAAATAACATATACCGTATCTCAAGTCATAATCAGTATGCTGAAGTTGACGACGTGTCTTCATCTCCCAACAAAGTATCAAAACAAATTCTCATTTTTGAAAATGAGATTCCTGAATCTGATGCACTAAAGCTATTTTTGAAAAACAATACAGTTGGAACAATGATTGTCGTGGATGCTTTTGCAAAGGAACTATTTAATGCATTTGATTCGCTTATTGGTTGTGAAAATGAATTAAAGATTCTTAAGGAAATTAAAATTAGTGGCATTCGTTCAGTAATTTGTTTACCTGAAAATTTCTTAACTTTTTACATTGGACTTCAAATATATCATCAGCCAAAATTATTTACTGCTAAAATTGTTACCTTAAGCGATAGAGCTTATAGAGGTATCTACGAAGATAAAAGTGGCCCTTTAGCTTTAGAAATGCTAACTGCTTATTTTGAAAAAATTGGAAAAAAAGTTAAAATTAGCAGCAAAATTATTCCCGATAGTGGAGAAGAATTAACTTTAATTTTAGAAAAATGCAAGTTGGAAAAAACCGATGTTTTAATCACAACCGGAGGCACAGGTATTGGATCTAGAGATATAACTGTTGAAACCGTTTCAAAACATATTGATAAGGAAATTCCTGGAATTATGGAAATGATACGCATGAAATATGGAGCTCAAAAACCCAATGCTCTACTTTCAAGAGGAATTGCAGGTACCATGAATCAAACTTTAGTTTACACATTACCAGGAAGCGTGAGAGCAGTTGAAGAATATTTAAACGAAATATTCTTAACACTTGACCACCTATTTTACATGCTTCATGGAATAGATAATCACTAATCGAAAATTAAACCAAGATGAAAAAATTGATTCCCATTTTATTGTTTGCTATTGTTAGTTGCTCAACCCCAAAAACCGATGGCTATTTAATAAAAGGAAATATTACAGGCGAAACTCCTGAAATGGCTATTTTACAAATGGTTAATGGTAAAGAACTAGTCAATATTGATACAGCTGCTATTTCAAATAATGAATTTCAATTTAAAGGAAGTGTAGCAGAACCCGATCGCTATTATATTGCTTTAGGAAATGAAAGAATATCATTTTTTATTGAAAATTCTGAAATAATGATTAGCTCTAATATGGATGACTTAAAAAATGCAACTATTGTGGGATCATCTTTACAAGATGAATACAATTCATATAATGATACCAAAAAACCATTTGATACTGAAATTGATACATTATATTCGGCATACAAGGCTGCCGCTGCAGGTGAAGAAAAAAATATGGCAGAAGCAAAACTTGATTCAGTTGACAACCTCAAAACAGAGCATGTAAAATCTTATGTAAAAGAACATGGAAACAGCCGATTAGCACCATATATTATTAGTAAAGAAATAGTTTACTATCTCGATTTAGCAGAATTAGAGGAATTAACCAATGCCATTAATCCTGAACTTAAAGACAACAAATACACCAAACAACTTTTAGATAGAATTGCCATTTTAAGAACCGTACAACCTGGAATGCAAGCCCCTGAATTTACACAGAACGACGCCAATGGAAATCCAGTTAATTTAACTGATTTCAGAGGCAAGTATTTGTTAATAGATTTTTGGGCATCTTGGTGTGGACCTTGCCGCAGAGCAAACCCAACGGTAGTTAAAACATTCAATAAATACTCAAAAAAGAATTTTACATTATTGGGCGTTTCAATGGATGACAACAAAGATAAATGGTTGGAAGCTGTTGAACTAGATGGTTTACGTTGGACACAAGTTTCTACCTTAGAAGGATGGAATAACCCTGTGGGTAAACTTTACGGTGTAAATTCTATTCCTCATGCTATTTTAATTGATCCAGAAGGGAAAGTCGTTAAAAGAGGCGTGCTTCCCAATGAGTTAGATGAATTACTTAGTAGTTTGATTAACTAACTGCAAATTTTTATTTTCATAACAATGGCAGCAGTACATATAACTGACCTTGTTTGTTTATATAACACGTTTTTAAAATTTGAATAATCATTTTTGCTAAAATCCATAAATTAAAATACACCAGCATCTACAATACTTACGAGCGTAAAGAAACCGGCTTGTATTATTACGGCGCAAGGTACTACGCAAGTTGGTTGTGTAGGTTTGTGAGTGTGGATCCGTTGCAGTTTAAATATCCTTATTATACTCCTTACCAGTATGCGGGGAATAAACCTATTTCCTATATTGATTTGGATGGTGTAGTCAGTAACTTGCAATCATCAATTTTTCGCAAAAGTAAATCGTCAAATTTTGGCAAAAGTAAATCGCCAATT
>JAEINW010000147.1 GCA_016342715.1 Salinivirgaceae bacterium
GAAAATTATCATCGGTTAAATAAACATGTGATGCAAAAGCATTTCTACCAACAATACCACCCTTTACTGGTGAAATATTTACTAATTTTCTATTCTTCATCATTAATAAATTTAAATTAAACAATTCATTTCAAGCCCAAGGCTTGCCCTTCATGTCCAATCCATCACTATTAACAATCCCCAAAAATATTTGCTTGCTACAGTACTGTAAATATAACTAGCATTCAACAATAAACCAATAGAAATTATACCCAGGGGGGGGTGTGTTATACAGCACGTATTTAGCTTATGTAATATTTATTAGTTTATAATACAGCGTAATTTGGGTATTGCTATATCTCGCTTATCCACTTTCCAACTCACAATTCACCTGGTTTTGTATGAATAAAGTGGATAAAACGGAATAATTTTACCATAAACGCTACTAATATTTAATGAGTACAGTATAAAAAGGAACGAAATAGGTGAAAGTAAAAAATCAGCATTAGCCCAACCCTTAATGCAGAAAACAAAAAAAACGAGATATTTGATTTACTTATAAATATCAATTAGAAACATTACAAATAATATAGTGCTTTTTAAAAGCATAACATTTTTAGGAAAAAATATCTTATTAAAAGATTTCAAAAAAAACCACATAATAGAACTAAAACTTGCCTTGACCGGAAAGCAGAGTTTAAATTTAAATAGTTTCATATAATGCTAAATAATATCATTTTTTATAGATTTGCAGCAAATTAATTATTTATAATATGGAAACTGTAGTTAGTGGCATAAGGCCAACGGGAAATTTACATTTAGGAAACTATTTTGGAGCAATTAAAAATTTCCTTAAAATGCAAGAAGAGCAAAATTGCTATTTTTTTATTGCCGATTATCATTCGTTAACTACACATCCTACGCCCGAAAACTTGCACGAAAGTGTAAAACAAGTTTTGGCTGAGTATTTGGCAGCAGGTATCGATCCTGAAAAATCGACCATATACATTCAAAGCGATTTGCCTGAAATTGCTGAATTGTATCTGCTTTTAAATATGAACGCTTATATTGGTGAACTTGAAAGAACCACATCATTTAAAGATAAGATAAGAGCTCAACCCGATAATGTAAATGCAGGTTTATTAACCTATCCGGTTTTAATGGCTGCCGATATTATTGTGCACAAAGCAAAAAAGGTTCCCGTAGGAAAAGACCAAGAGCAAAACCTTGAAATGACACGAAAATTTGCTCGCCGTTTTAATCACATATATAAGGTGGATTATTTTCCAGAACCAACAACCTTTAATTTTGGCGAAGATTTAATTAAAATTCCCGGTTTAGATGGCTCAGGTAAAATGGGGAAATCAGAAGGAAATGGAATATTTTTATTCGAAGATCCGGCAAGTATAAAAAAGAAAGTAATGCGTGCAGTTACCGATAGTGGCCCAAGCGCAATGAATCAAACAGTATCGGAATCTGTCCAAAATTTATTCGACATAATGAAACAAGTTTCCACTCCTGATACTTTAGATTTCTTTAAAGAAAAATACGCAAGTTGCGATATTCGCTATGGCGATTTAAAAAAGCAACTGGCTGAAGATATTATTAATTTCACTACACCCATTCGTGAAAAAATTGAAGATATCAAAGCAAATGATGCCTACTTAAGCAAAGTGGCACAAATGGGAGCTGAAAAAGCTAGAGAAAGCGCCGTGAAAACCATTAAAGAAGTTAGAGAAATTATTGGATTCAGAAAATTTTAAAAATATTTGTTCAATAATTAGCAAAGCCGGCTTTTCAGTCAGCTTTGCTAATTATATTCTATAAAACTTGTGTAAAGCTTAGATTAAAAAGTAAATTTTAGCTTAAAATTTACTTTTTAAGACTTTTACAAAAAAAAACCTCATATTTATAGTATAGGTTTACTATTTTTGATAATTATCTAAGTTTTTACTTAGAACTAATTTTTTAAAATCGTTGTATGAAATTTCGACTGAGATTAAGCATTCGAATGCTGATATTTATTGTGAGTACAGCAAGCATTGCTTTTTTTGTTACTCTAAAAATTATTGGTGAAAATTTCAAAGAAGCAGCTTTTGCTGAAACCATGGAAACCACCAATAATCAGGCAAAAAAATATGCATCAATAATTAAAACCAGTTTGGAGGATGATTTTAATAAAATTAGAACTTATGCCCAAATGGTTGAAGAAAGTGAAGTATTGACCATAAGAGACAGACGCAATGTTTACAATAAAACCCTTGAAAAAATAATCTATGAAAACAAAGATTACACCGCTGTTTGGGATTCATGGGAATTGCGTTTTGAGCAAGAAAATTACACCTTGCCCTACGGAAGGGTTTCACGTTCATTCTATTATACCGCTGAGGGCGACGTTCGCTTAAAAGTTGATTCGCTGGATAAGCATGGCGACAACTATGAAAGTCTTTATTTCATGTATAAACTTGTACCTGAAGAGGCAATAACAAACCCCTATTTTTATTCTTATACAAAAGCAAAAGTTGATGAAATTTTAGAATCGAGCTTAATAATACCCCTACTTGTTAATAATGAATTTGCCGGCTTAGCTGGTATCGATCTTAAAATGGAACATTTCCAATCGGTAATTGATTCTATTAATAAGGAGCAGGATTTTGATGTAATGCTATTCTCATTTAATGGTGATGTTGTTGCACATCCAAATAAACTATTTATTGGCCAAAACATTGTTGAAATTGATACTTTTTTAACCAACAAACACGCTATTATTGACAAAATCCAATCAGGAGAGAGTTCTCATTTTATGCTTGAAGATTCATTTGGTAACGATAGCATTTATTTCACCATATCATCGTTTAAAATAGGCAATACATATACGCCTTGGGCAATTTTAATTACTGCACCTCTTTCAATTATTGAAACACAAATAAATACGACTTTTGCATTTGGAAATAAAGTAGCCTGGTTCGGAATCATACTTTTGTCCTTGGTTGTTTTTATTTTTACCTTTCGTATGGTTTTACCATTACGAAAAACGAGAAACATTCTTTCAAAACTCGCTCTTGGAAATGTTCACAATATTGAAAGGCTAAACGTAAAAGCAACAGATGAAATTGGCGAGATGACTCAATCTCTTAATACAGTTATTGATGGACTGGAAAAAGTAACCGAATTCGCAGAAAACATTGGTGAAGGAAACTACAATTATGAATTTAAAAAGCTCAGTGATAAAGATAATTTGGGAACTGCAATAATTGAAATGCGCAACAGTTTAAAAAAAGCAAAAATTGAAGAAAATAAAAGAAAAGAAGAAGAAGAACATCAGGAATGGACATCAAAAGGGATTAATATTTTCAATAAAGTCTTGCGAATTGATAACCATAATCTACATGAACTTACTTATGAAATAATCCAAACCCTAACTGTTTATTTAGGGGCTCATATGGGTGGAATATATCTAAAAAGCGATTTAAATAAAAATGAATTTGAACTAATTTCATTTCTCGGATTTGCCAAAACAAAATTTGAGAAAAAAAACATAATGGCTGGCGAAGGTGTTGTTGGACGATGTATTCTTGAAAAAGAAACCATTTTTATGAATGATATTCCTTCTGATTATAATAGAATTATAAGCGGCTTAGGAAGCACCGTCCCTGTAACTATTTTAGTTGTGCCTCTTATTAGCAATCGGATATTAATTGGAGTGCTCGAAATTGAATCATTAAAACAAATTCGACCTTATCAAATAAGCTTTGTTGAAAAAATTGCCGAAACCATAGCTTCAACAGTTTCCACGGTAAAAACAAATGAAACAACGACACAATTATTAGACAAATCACAAAAACAAGCCGAAGAATTAGAGCAGCAAGAAGAAGAGATGCGCCAAAATATGGAAGAAATGCAAGCAACACAAGAAGAAGCATCGAAACGTGAAGGCGAAATTATATCAATGATTGATGCAATTGACCAACTAATGCCTGTGATTGAATATGATAGGAGCGGCAAAATAATTGATGTTAACGACAGTTATTTAAAAATTTATAAAACTCGGAAATCGCAATTGGTTGGCAAACAACACAAAGCAGAATTGTTTTTAAACGAAACCGAAACAGCTAAACACAACTTATTTTGGTCAAATTTAAATGAGGGTATTGAACAAGAATCAATTGAATACATAAAATCGGGTAAAGATGATTATTGGATGTTGGAAAAATTCTTACCCATTAAAGACAACTATGGTTTGGTACAAAAGATACTTTGCATAGGCATTGATATTACCGATCAAAAGAAAATAGAAAGTGCAATTACAGAAAGAAAAGAAAAAGGAAGTCTCAAATCTGATAATGATAAAAATTCACAAGTCAAAAAGAAAACAGGTCCTTCAGTAAATTTAAATCAGGAGTTAACTTTTATTGATTTAACATACCTAAAAATGGTATACAAAAAAGATTCAAGTAGAATTTATAATATTTTGAAACTCTATTACGAAACCTTACCTGAACAAATTAGTGAAATTAATGAAATTGCTAAAATGCGTGATTTTGTTAAACTAAAATCGAAGATTAGCTCCTTGAAAACCAAGATGAGTTACCTTGGACTTAAGAATATTTTTGAAAGTTTACGAGGAATTGAAAACATGCTAGTAGAGCAAAGAAATTTATCGGAAATACCAACTGTTTTAAATTCCATACTTAAGTTGTGGGCTGAAGCAGAAGCAGAATTAAGAAATTTACTGGGGATTTCAATTTAACAAAAGAAAAAAAGTAAGAGATGAAAATTAAGCTTCGAATAAATGGCAAAATGCTGTTGTATTTTTTAGGAACAACAGTTTTAGTATACATTGCAGCTCTTGGCTATATTTCAATTAAACTAAGAAATATATCATCGATTAATGCACAAAAAAATATTTCAGCAATTTCTGTTGAAATGGCTAATGACGCCAAACGAAATTTTGATACCTACATGCAAGCTGCATCAACCGTAGCAAATGCTTTTACTCATTTTGAGCAATTTCCCGAAGAAAATCGTCGCCAATTATATGCCGAAATTTTAAAAGATTTGCTTGAAAAAAATCCAAACTTTTTATCGGTATGGTCAATTTTAGAATCAAACTCAATTGATTCGTTTGACAAACAATATTCAAATACGGTTGGCAGTACAATTTTAGGAAATTTCAGATATAAATATTACCGACAGAATGATTCCATATTTTTAAGTGAAGTAATAGAACAAGATTCGACAGAAGTTTTTAGTGGAAATATTTACAACACAGTTAAAAACAGAGCTGGTGAGGTTGTTGTAGAACCCTATAAATACTCCTACACCAATAGTAAGAATGATGCAATTCTTCAAACAAATATGCTTGCTCCTATAATTAAGGACAATAAATTTATAGGGGTCGTTGGGGTCGATGCTCCTTTAAATCAGATACAAAGTTATTTTTCGAAAATTAAGCCTCTTGAAACCGGAAAAGCCTATATTATTACTAACCAAGGTAATTTTTTATCTCATCCCGATTCCAGCTATCTAAGCAAATCATTTGAAGATTATGCATCGAATATTGAGCTTACATATAATGTTTCGGAAAAAGTAAGTGCCGGCGAGCATATTTCATTTTTTGCAACAGAGCCTTTAACAAATACAAATAGTTTATTTATTTTTCAACCCATTCATATTGGAGGATGTAAAGATCCTTGGTCATTTTGCATTTCGATACCATCAGAAACATTATATAAAAGTGCCAACGACACCTTTAAATCAACATTAATAATAGGAATCTTAGGATTATTAATTGTTTCAGTTGTAATTGCATTAATTGCATTTTCAATTTCGAAACCCTTAGTAAAAACCACAAAAAATTTAAAAAGACTTTCGGTTGGTAATATTAAAGACGTTTCCACAAACAAATATTTAATTCGTGATGAAATTGCTGATATGGCAGATGCAATGAATAACCTCGTAAATGGATTGACTTCAGCGGCCAAATTTGCCCATGAAATTGGAAACGGAAATTTAGATGCAAAATATACTCTGCTAAGCAAAGATGATTTGTTGGGTAACTCCTTATTAAATATGCAGCATCGTTTAACCGTTGCAAAAAAGGAAGAAGAAAAAAAGCGTAAAGAAGACGAAAAAACAAATTGGGTAACCCATGGTTTGGCAACTTTCGGCGAAATTATTCGACAACATAACGATAATATGGAAAAATTCTCGATGAATGTAGTTGAGAATTTAGTTAAATATACTAATGCAGCTCAAATTGCTATATATATAAATCAACAAATTGAAGATGATGATTTTAGTGAAGCAGGTTATGAATTAAAAGCCGCAATGGCTTATGGAAAACCTATAATGATGCAAAAATCATTTAAAAGCGGTGAAGAAATGCTCGGCCGATCGGTTAACGAAAACAAAACCATTTACTTAAAAGAAATACCTGAAAAATACGTATTGCTTTCACCAGGAATGCAAGATAAAAAGCGCCCTCAATATTTATTGATTATTCCTATATGCATAAATAACAACTCATTAGGTGTATTTGAATTGCTTTTTTACTCCGAAATTGAAAATCATTACATTGAATTTATTGAGAAATTAAGTGAAAATATTGCCTCAGTAATTTCAAGTGTTAAAACAAACATTCGCACAGCAAATCTTCTTGAACAAAGTCAGCATCAAGCCGATGCCTTAGCTCAACATGAGGAAGAAATGCGCCAAAATTTAGAAGAAATGCAAGCTACACAAGAGGAAGCCTTAAAAAGATACAATAGTTTAAACAGTCATCTTAAAGCTTTCAATAATACTTTAATGATAGCTGAACTCGACACCACTGGTAGAGTTATTGAAATGAGTCCTCCAATGCGTGTAATTTATAGTGGAAATACAGAAAAAATAAAAAGTGTGTTTTTTGATTCTTTATCTTATCACGATTCAAATACTTCTGAAAGTTTTGAAAAGTTCCTGAACAATGTTATGGCAAATGGTATGGCAAAACGAATGCGAGTTATTAATCGCCGTAACAAAACTATTTGGATACTTGAAACCTTTAAATTAATTGAAACAGAAGGAATGCGACCAAAAATTATCGTTCTTGCAATGGAGAAAACAGAAGAAAAAGAAATGTCAGAACAACTAAATTTACTCTAGTGCTTTACATTTACTTTCACCTTTTTTTGCTTTTTTATTGTTGCCATTAAATTCATAACAGTGGAATAAATACCCTCAGGTCCATATCCACACAATGCATGTAATTGTTCAGGTGTTCCTTGCTCAACGAACGCATCAGGAATTCCAAGTCGTTTTAGCTTTGTTTGATAGGCATTTTCTGAAATAAACTCAAGAACACTACTACCAAATCCACCAACAATGGTTCCATCTTCAACAGTAATTATCTGCGAGAATTCACCACAAATGGCATGTAGTTTTTCTTCATCTAATGGTTTAACAAAACGCATATCAACATGACAATAATTAATGTCTTGTTCAATCAAACGGTTTTCAATTTCCTTTACAAATAAGCCAGTATTTCCGATAGTTAATACAGCAATATCTTTTCCATCTCTAATGGTTCTTGATTTGCCGATTTCGATTTTATCAAAGGGCTTTTTCCAATCAGTAATAACGCCCCTTCCTCGAGGATAACGAATGGAAAACGGACCCATGTCATTTTGCTGAGCTGTGAACATCATATTGCGCAGTTCAAGTTCATCCATAGGTGCAGCAACTATCATATTTGGAATACTTCTCATGTACACCAAATCATAGGCTCCATGATGGGTTGGTCCATCGGCTCCAACAATTCCCCCACGATCTAAACAAAAAACAACATTAAGTTTTTGCAAAGCCACATCGTGAATTACTTGATCGTATGCACGCTGCATAAAGCTTGAGTAGATATTACAAAATGGAATCAGTCCTTGTGCCGCCATGCCTGCAGAAAATGTTACTGCGTGCTGCTCTGCAATTCCCACATCAAAAGTGCGCTCAGGCATAGCTTCCATCATTATATTTAAACTACAGCCTGTAGGCATGGCAGGGGTGATTCCAACAATTTTATCATTTTCTTTAGCCAATTCTAAAATAGTGTGCCCGAATACATCTTGAAATCGGGGCGGAATAGCTTTATCACTAGTGCCCTTAATAATTTCACCGGTTTCTTTATCAAACAAACCGGGAGCATGCCATGTGGTTTGATCCATTTCAGCTTGTTTAAAGCCTTTGCCCTTAATGGTTTTAATATGTAAAACTTTTGGTCCTGGTATCTTCTTTAAATCATCAAGAACCTTGGTAAGATAAACCACATCATGCCCATCAACCGGCCCAAAATATCTGAATTTCATCGATTCAAAGAAATTACCTTGTTTCATAAGAATCGATTTTACCCCATTATCAATTTTTTGAATGAGCGCTTGGGTATTTGGACCAAAGCGATTCAGTTTACCTAAAATTTTCCACACATCATCTTTTAAGCGATTGTAAGTATGCGAAGTAGCAATATCAACTAAATATTCTTTAAAGGCTCCTACATTTGGATCGATAGCCATATCGTTATCATTGACAATAACCAACAGATTTGATTTTTCAACCCCTGCATTATTTAATCCTTCAAAAGCTAAACCACCGGTAAGTGATCCATCGCCTATTACTGCAACTACTTGTCTTTGTTTTTCTTTCTTCACTCTTGATGCAACAGCTAAACCTAATGCTGCCGAAATTGAGGTTGAGGAATGTCCTACACCAAAAGCATCGTAAACACTTTCAAAACGATTAGGAAAACCTGTAATTCCGTTTAATTTGCGGTTGGTGTGAAATTTGTCACGTCTTCCGGTAAGAATTTTGTGGCCGTAGGCTTGATGCCCCACATCCCAAACAATTTGATCGTAGGGTGTATTAAAAACATAATGCAAGGCAACACTTAACTCAACCACTCCCAAACTAGCTCCAAAATGACCTGGATGCTCACAAACCACATCAATAATATATTGACGGAGTTCTTCGCTTAATCGAATAAGTTCAAATGTATCCAGTTTTTTTAAATCGTCCGGACTGTTGATTTTTGAAAGTAATTTTCCTGCTATCTGCGATCGTTCCATACACCGTTACCAAAAATTGAAGTAGGCAAATATAATAATTATTTGAGCCAAACTAAATGTTAATAAGCTTGCCCTTTGTTATTTTAATAAACTTTATTGAATGATAAACAAAAAGGGCTTAGGTTTTCTTAGCTTTCTTTTTAAATTTCATACGAACCCACCGAGGGAAAAGATAAACTCCGATGAATAAATATGGATAATAAGTAAACAATCGCCATAACAAGGCCATTAAAACCGCAACTCCAGTATAGGGAAGTAAATCGCCCAAATATTCTGTAAAAACATATTCTGTAAACCCACTACCTCCTGGCGTTGGGCTAACCAACATCATAATCCACATTACCAATTGGCGGGCAAATAATAGAAAATGATCACCCACGGTAAAAAAAGCTAAAAATAATGCATTAACGACCCAATATCGGGCTGTCCACGAGAAAAAAGTTGCAGCAAAGGTTTTTAACCAGAATTCTTTTTTTTGGCTTTTTAATTCTTTTGAACTAATAATAATATCATCACCCACATTGTGTGCTTTTGCGCGCCATTTTCTTAGAAATGGTAATTTAAAAATTAATAGCACAAACCATTTAAAACCACGGGGATTGACAAACAAGCCATAGCTAATTATTATAACCCACAAAAACTTTATACTATAACCTGTAATTGCAGCAATTAAGAAGGGGTTGGTAAATGAAAAACCTCCACCAATGGCAAATAGTTCTTGTGTGTTTATAAATAATAGAAGTAGTGGAAAAAGAATAACAAAATACATTTCGTCGAGAAAAGAAGTGGCCATTACCACAGCCGAACTTTTTCCTAAACTGATACCTTCTTTATTAACATATAAAATTGCCACTCCAGTTCCACCAATAGCTGATGGTGTAATGGCTGATGTAAATTCCCAAAGTAGAATAATTCGAATAGCCTGAATCCATGTCAGCTGATCGCCAGTTAATATTTTTATACGTACCACATAACCAAAATCACGTAGAAACATCATAAAGGCAGCAACCAAAAGCCAAAAAACCGATTGGTAGGTAAACTGAACGGCATCAAAAGCTTTAACATCGAAATTTCGAAACATTAAATAAACTACCACACCCAATCCAATAAAAGTTGGTAGAATTACCCTTGAAATTTTAATCTTTTGTAATTGAGATTCAGATTTATCCGACATATTTTTTAATTGTTTCTGAAATATAGTAATTCATTAATACTAATCAAAAAAATGGGTATTATGTTTAAATAATTTTTCAAAAAGCAAAAAGGAGACCAACTTGATCTCCTTTTTTGGTATATTTTTTATTGAAATTACTTTTTTAATTCAACAAAATATTTGTAGAAATAAGGAATGGTTTCAATTCCTTTGAAAAAGTTAAATAAAGGATAGTTTTCGTTTGGAGAATGAATGGCATCAGACTCTAAGCCAAATCCCATTAGTACTGATTTAATTCCAAGAATTCGCTCAAAGTCAGAAATAATTGGAATACTACCTCCACTGCGCACAGGAACAGGTTTTTTGCCAAAAGTTTCAGTATATGCTTTATCAGCAGCCAAATATTCTGGAGTATCTGTTGGACACACATATCCATGACCTCCGTGTAAAGGTTTAACAGTTACTTTTACATTTTTAGGGGCAATGGCTTCAAAATGTTTTTTGAATTGCTCAGAAATTTTTGGGTAATCCTGATTTGGAACCAAACGTGTTGATATTTTTGCGAATGCTGCTGAAGGAAGTACTGTTTTTGCTCCTTCGCCAGTATAACCTCCCCATATGCCACAAACATCGAATGATGGGCGAATGCCTGTTCTTTCGTTGGTTGAATATCCAGCTTCACCACCTAATTCCTCAACATCAATAGCTTTTTTGTATTCTTCAACATTAAAAGGAGCTTTTGCCATTTCAGCACGTTCTTCTTTTGATACTTCAATAACATCATCGTAAAAACCAGGAATGGTAATGTGACCGTTTTCATCGGTCATTTGAGCAATCATTTTTGCCAGCACATTTATTGGGTTTGCCACAGCACCCCCAAATAAACCTGAATGAAGATCGCGATTTGGACCCATTACTTCAACTTCCCAATACATTAAACCACGCAAACCTGTTGTAATTGATGGTATGTCTGGCGCAATCATTCCTGTATCTGAAACAAGAATAACATCGGCAGCAAGCATTTCTTTATTTTCCTCGCAGAATTTAGGAAGGCTTGGTGAACCAATTTCTTCTTCACCCTCAATCATAAATTTCACATTACAAGGCAATTGATTTGTTGAAACCAAATATTCAAAAGCTTTAATGTGCATAAATTGTTGTCCTTTGTCGTCATCGGAACCACGACCCCAAATTTTTTCTTCTCTAATTACTGGCTCAAATGGCTCTGATTTCCATAATTCAATAGGATCAACTGGCATAACATCCATATGACCATAAACCATAACTGTTGGCAAAGCTGGATCGATAATTTTTTCGGCATACATTACCGGATTTCCTTCTGTTTCAAAAATTTCGGCTTTGTCGACACCAGCTTTTAAAACAGCAGCTTTTACGTATTCAGCAGCTTTGTACATATCAGGCTTATGACTTTCAATCGAGCTAATCGAAGGTATTCTAAGGTATCCAAATAACTCATCCAAAAATCGTTGCTTGTTTTCTTCAATGTATTCTTTAATATTTTTCATTGTATTGATAGTTTATATTTAATTATTTCAATGTTAACCATACAGCGCAAAAGTTGTTTAATATCCTGCTAAAGTACGTTTTAATGCTGCAGAAAAATATAGGTGTAATGAAATTCCTGCGGCTTGATAACTTTTATTTACACTTGCCCATGCCGTTAAACCAATTCCCATATCGAAAAAGTATTTATAGGTAATTTCTCCACTTACGAATAATCCAGGTTCCAAAAATGGATTTACAAAATAATTTCCCGCAGTGTCGGTATAAGCATAATCAAAACCCCAATTAAGAGATGGACCCACAAAAACTCCCCAATTATATTTAAGCCCTACCCCTCTCCAACCATAGGTTACATGTGCATTTATAACTGAGTGTTTTAAATAATCGTGTGTTAAAAAAATATTATCATAGCCTTTTGCAAGTATCTGGTTTCTCGAAAGTAAAAAGCCAGTTCCAAAGTAATGTTCTTTAAAAAGCCGATAATGCAAATCGACAAATAAGTTTGGTTCAACAACAGCTTCATCAAAATTATAACCATAGCCGGTACCCACGGTCCAATACGGAGAGTGAGGAATATAGTGTTTTCCTCTATAAATAAACTCACGTTCCACGTCAACTTCATTTTGAGAAAACAAAAACAATCCCACTAATAAAAAGAAAGATGTTGTGATAATTTTTTTCATGAACATTATATTTTCGCATCACAAATAACACAATATTATTGCAAAACGGAAAACCTTTTAGATTATTTTAAAACAGCTTTTGGATAATATTGAGTACGGAATAAAAAGGGGCGAAATAGGGGCAAGTTGAAAATCATAATTCGAATGCTTTTTGAGAAAGAAAAAGGTCATCGAGCAAATACCCGATGACCTCCTTTTTTATTTTTTATACCAAATTATTTAACAACCACCATTTTTTGCATTGCTGCAACCTTTCCATTTGTCTGGATAGATATCAGATAAATTCCTTCGGTTAATTCAGAGTTTGAAACTAATTTAGTATAGTTTTCTGAAGCTATTGTTTCGTTAAATACAATACTTCCTACACTGCTGTAAACATACAATTCCGATCCAATTTCAGCTCCATTTATTCTTATTTTGGAACCATTTGTAACCGGATTTGGAACAATACTTAATTCAATTCCATCTATTAGATTATTTGAGATTGAAGTAGTTCCCTTACCTCCCGTATTGCTTTTGTCTGATTCTACAGTGTTACAAATTTCGCAAGCTTCCAAAGCTTCGTCAATATCCAAGGTATTGTTGCTTGCAATAAAATCGCGATCGAGATTTATTCTGCAAATCATTTTTTCGATTTCACAAAGTTGTTCAGCTGTGGCAACATCTTGTTTATCTGTTAATAACTCGATAGCTTCATCGTAATTTCCACCGTACCAAACAGCATCGGCTTCGTTAATAATAAAAGCAAAGAGTTCGGGCGAAATTTCACTATCTCCTTTACTTTTATTCTCAGATTTCTGAAGATCTTTTTCAAGTTTTTTTATGGTCTTTATCATTTTAGCAATCACTCGTTGACTAATTTGATCGCTATGGTTCTGTTTTTTAAATTGCCCTAAAGCTACTTTTAACATTTTGTAACTATGTTTTACATACCACGCTTCTCCCATGTTTAAATCATCTAATTCGGATAACAATAAATCGGATAGCAATTCGTATCGTGTTTGCAAATCGTATACAACACCTATAGAATCTTCGGTATTTAGAATTTGAATTACTGCAACATCTAAAGGCAA
>JAEINW010000148.1 GCA_016342715.1 Salinivirgaceae bacterium
TGAAAAATTTGAAAACCTTACAATAACTCAGTCGATTGAGCAGAATAGCGATAGCTAATCGCTCAATTTGGGTTTTACTCAATTCTGATACTTATGGAATATCAAAAATGAACAAGCCTGAAAAAATTTATTTGAACAACTCTAATCTTATTTATGCACTTAGTGGGGACAGTGCTAATATAGGAACGGTAAGAGAAACTTTTTTTTTAAATCAGTTAAATGTGAAACATAAAGTAACTTATCACAGTAAAGCTGATTTTTTGGTTGATAATAAATTTATTTTTGAAGTTGGGGGTAAAAACAAGACCCAAAAACAAATTGCAGGTTTGAGGAATGCTTTCATTGTTGCAGATAATATTGAATATGCTTACAAAAATACAATTCCTGTTTGGATGTTTGGCTTTTTGTACTAAAAGCCATTTATGACACGTTTAGAGATTTATGTTGCACTTCATTTGTATTTACAATTAATGAAACTTAAGGCAAATTAATGTACGAATTACTAAAAAAATTACGTAACCATACTGACGAATTCGAGGAGCTCATTTTATTGATAGCACCATTTATATTGAATGGATCTTCAGAAATTACAGATGCTGAAATAGTATCAATTGAATCGCTTTGCAAAAAACTAGAGGAGAGTGATATTTTTTTATTGTTAGAGGCTATTTTCCTTTCGGCTAATAATTTTCACGACAACTTAATCAAAGAGTTAGAGAATAGATACACAAGTATTATACAAAATTGGACCTATGCTGTCTATAACATTACGCGTAATGATGAAATATATAATTACGACAACATTATTGAGATTGAGGAGCTTTGTGATCGCATAGATTTCATTCTAAACTCAAGCATTAACAAAATCAATAGGTTTTGCACACAATATCTTGACAAACCAAAATCGTATCATTTTAGCGGATTTGAATATCAAGTAATTTGCAAAGCTAATATGGATTACTTGAGGGATAAGGCTCGAAAAACGGAATTGAAACTATATGGGATGGACTCTTTTGAGGAAGATGCCGATTTTACACTTGAGGAACTTCTTGATAATATAATAGCTGAAGAAGCATTACTTGACACGGATGATTATGATGAAGATGAGTGGGATATTATTGAGGATAATGAAAAAGTAATTAAACAAGATTCTTTTCAAGTATGCTTTGTTACAGAGCAGGTGATAAAAAACAATAATCCTAGAGTAAATGGGGATATTGTGGAAAAAATATGGGCATATTTAGTCGAGAATAACTTAATAGCAAACAACACTCAATTTGGTACATTTAATTATGTAATTAATCATAGAGAACTACCCAAAGGAGCTGATAAAATATTTTGGAATAAGAATTATGTTGATGGAATGTGGCTTGTTAAATTCTTTCGTCTTAATGTCATTGTTTTTAATTCTTGTTTTACACTTAGAAAGGGTGGTTTATTAGATAAACAGAAAAATAAAATCAAAAAAGGTGATTATTCTGATTTTTCACGAGAATTACTCAAGTACGATGAAAATTTTATTAAATAAGCATATTTAAATAAGGTGAAATATTTATTGCTATTTCACTCAATTATCAGACACAGTTTCATGAATACTCTCAATTATTCCCGCTCAGATTACTGTTCAAACTACACATAAAGCATTCTTATATACTCAATATATTGTCTTTAAAATATGAGTTTTGATTTAAAGTAGGCAATTTAATTTGAGGCATTGTCTAAAAGTACTATCGATTTTTATGTAAGCATTCCATTATATATCATTTTTTAGACAAAGTCATAAAACATACTCGTAATATACTCTAATTATACTCATCAAAATCGTCAATACACTCAAAAGCAATAGATAAATACTATTAAAGAACTAAAAAGTACGCTAAATAACTTCGAAAGTTATTAAAAGCATTTGAAAGTACTCGATAGGCTCTTTGGATACTTGCTTTTAGTACTAATTTGTAAGGCTTCCCTTCGTTTTGTAGCATTGATTTTATTATACATGGTTCAATTAAGCTTTTTCAAAATGCGTTAATCACTTTGTTCAAGCTGGTACATTGTTTGATTGGTAATAAAATCTAGGAATTCTTTTAAGGGTTTTACGAGACTGAATTAATGCCTTTTAGGAACTTTTGTTGTAAACAGAGTTTAATTGTGGCTATTTCGGTTTAATGGTGCCACCCTTTTCGGTCAAACAGTGCCACTTTGAAAGATGCTACAATAATACAAAAATTAACTATTCATTTTTCAAAATACCTTTTCTTAACGATTCTCCTTTAAGGTCAATTCTGTGAGATGAGTTCACAATTCGATCCAAAATTGCATCTGCAATAGTACCTTCACCAATAATGTCATACCAAACAGATACTGGTATTTGAGAAGATATAATAGTTGACATTTTATTATACCGATCCTCAATAATATCCATTAATATTTCTCTAGCATTATTATCAAAAGCTTGTAATCCAAAATCATCTAAAATAAGTAGGTTTACTTTTTGAAGCTTTTGAAGTTCCTTAATGTATGTACCATCGGCTTTTGACAGTTTTAGTTTTGTAAATAAACGGGCAGTATTTGAATACACAACCTTAAGCCCGTTAAAACAAGATTGGTATCCTAAAGCCTGAGCAATATAGCTTTTGCCAACACCAGAAGCTCCGGTAATAATAACATTCTCTTTTCGTTTCAGGAAGTCCAGTGTTGACAATCGGTTAAACATATTTTTGTCCAAATTACGAGTTACACTAAAATCAATATTGGTAATGTCTGCCTTTTGACGAAAACCAGCCTGTTTGATCAGTCGCTCTATTTTTTGGTTTTGCCTATTTTCCCACTCATGATCGGTAAGCAATGCCAAGTATTCATCGGGAGTGCTTTCATTTAGCTGATTGTTTTTTACGCACTGTAAATGCAACTCGGCCATTGCTCCAAGCCGCATCTGTTTTAGTTTTTCTACTGTTTGATTGTTGTTCATACCTTAATTTTTAGGTGTTAATTATAATTTGATGCCCCTCGTATATTTGCATGTTTTGGAATGTGGGTTATCGTTATTTGTTCCATTAATAAGGGTTCTTTGTCTTTGTTATTTTTCAACATATTACTAATGTGCTTATATGAATTTGTACCCACATACAAAGCTCTTTTACATGCATTATTCAATCTTTCGGAGCCATAAGTGCGGTGAAGTTGAATAATACCCATAGCCCTTTTGTAAGCTGTTTCTGGATAATCACAATAAGTCATTATTTTATCAATAATTGCAACAACATTATCCCCATGTTTAGATGCCATTTTCTTAAAGTAATCAGGACTCCAATCGGTATAAGCTTTGTGTGTACTACTCAGGTGATCTTTGTTTGTGTTATAAATACCCATTGATGGATTACGTTTGTGAAAAGCAATCCTTTCATGATAGCAATAAACTTCAACGGTAGATTTTGTGTAGTGGATAAGAGTTGTTTTGCCAATGTAGCGATAAGGTACGCTGTAATAGCTTTTATCAGGCGAAAAGTAAACATAACCAATCTTCTGTACTTTAGCTCTTTTATAATCTTTAATCTCGTACTTTTGGGTTGGTAGCGGCTTTAAATAACTACGTTCTACCGATTGAAAAAGTTCTTTTCTACTTGCTTGTTTACGTTGAAAAAGTAGATTATTATAATCTTCCAACTGCATATCCGCAATTAATCATAAACCTGAGATGCTAGCAATTACAAGCCTATCAAAGATATGTTCGCCAAAATATCTTCGGTTAAGCTTATAAACAAACTCATTTAGATATAATTGTAAATATTTCTTTTTAATCTTGTAGTGATTTCCCACAAAATTTCTTTTGGCATTGCTTATAGCTATATGGACCCATTTCAAGGTTTCTTTTGTCGTTTGCTCAGATGATTTTTCAGTTAGATGTATCTCAACATAATCTGCGATGTTTACTTATGATGTGCTTTTGTCGGTAAAAACAATGGTTTGTTCACCATCTATGGAGTTCTTAAATGTATCATCCGTACCCTCAGCTTTATGATCATCAAGGACTTTAGCTTTAAAATAACGACATTGCCTGTCAACCTTACCCGTTTCAATATCTTCCAGAATAGTGCTTTCCGCCATAACCATAACATTGGATTTGGTTTTACTGCCTCGCCCAGCCTTTTGTGTTTGATGATCATGTTCTGAAGCTTCTATGGTAAAATATCCTTCATCCATTTCTATCATTCCCTCTAATGTATATCTATCATCTCGCTTGCCCATTGCCTTGCGAAGCTTATGAACCATAGACCAAACTGGTTCGTAACGTTTTAAACCCAATTGACGTTGAATCTCTTTACTGGAAAAGCCCTTTTTAGTTGTGCTGAGCAAAAAAATGGTTTTATACCAGATCAAGAAAGATAAATTTGAACTTTGCATTATAGTTCCGCTGCGCAAAGATGTACGGCTCCTACACTGCTTGCATTCATAACTCCATTGACTTTTTATCCAATAATGATGTGTATGTCCGCAGCGTTTACAGGCTACCCCTATTTTATCGCGCTCTGTTTTAAAATGATTCCTGCAAGATTCTTCACTATCAAAATGGGCAGTAAAACTAAATATATTCATATTTCCTTATTTGCTTTAAAGATAAGTTATTATATTCAATTATTACTGATTACGGATATGCAATCTTCCAATAACCTTTTAATCTCACGGTTCAAGTCTTCAATACTAAAGAATACCATTTCTCGCATAGGGTAGTAAATCCGTTGATAAGCAAGTTGAACCGCATTTTCAACCAAAGCTTTATCTTGCGGAGAATAACTTCGGGTAGGATTAATTACGCAGTTGTAATGCCTTGCTGCAAAGTCTTTAAACGTTCTATTTACCTCAGGCTCATATTTACTTGCTCTGGTAACTGCCGATTTTAAATTGTCAGATACAATCGCCTTGGGAACACCTCCAAAATATGAAAGTGCATTGCCCATGCTTTCAATCATGTCTTCACGCTTTTGGCTTGTGCTTGTTTCAACGTAGGTGTATTGACTATTGGGTAATAGTGCAACAAATACTTCAACTGGGATTAGCTCACCAGTCTCTTTATCTACAATATGTAATTTTTTACCCGCATAATCAATATAAACCTCTTTTCCCTCCTCATGCTCAAGCTTCATTGATCCTTTAATTTTGGCATACTTGCGTTTATAGTGTTCCATAAACTGAGTGTAACTATAAGGATTGTTTACTTCTTCTTTATACTCGTTATAATGAAACTGAAAAGTAAAACCAGGATGGTTACGACCTTTGTTTACTTTATCAAAATAAAGCATCAACTGTTCAAACCGGTTGTTTTTTATAGTAGTGTGAGATGTAAAAAGCTCTTGTATTTGAGCATTTTCCATTTTCAATAGTTCATCAAACTCATAGTCACAAGCCCTAAAAAGCTTCATGTAAGTATTTACTGTATTGCGGGAAATATCGAGCAGTTCACCGATTTGTCGGTTGCTCAAACCATCTTGGTGTGATGTAATGATCTGTTTTAAATCCATAGGATCAAGTGTATTGGCCATATCGCTTTTTTATTGCGATATAGAAGTTTTTACTTGATCTTTCAAAGTGGCACAAAACGAACCGTTCAAAGTTCCGTTCCAAACAAAGGTGGCACAAATTGAACCGTTATTTATTGCCCTTTTTACGCCATTGTTCTAAAAATTGGCACAGTTTGAACCGAAATCACTGGCACGAACCAACCGAAAATAGTGGCACAAATCGATCCGAAATAGCCAAATTGGTCAAACGCTTGTTCCATCATATCTAAAACATCATTTTGACGCATTAAAATAAACCTCAAATTTTCTTCGATAATAATAAATTTATTGTGCATAAATTCATTTCTTACAAATCTATTCATTGTTCTAAGTAAAGTTAAATTTAGTATTGGACAAAGGGTTTTAATGCCTTTTTCTCAATAGAAAGGATATTCATATTTGCGAGCTACTTTGTTAATGGTCAATTCCAACCTAATTTCTTCTATAAGACAAACATTTAATTTAGCAGTCAACAAAACAAAAATTACAAAAAAACGTTTGTGTTCACACATTTAGACATTCTTATGCGACTCATCTGCTTGAAAATGGTGTAGATATTGTTTCAATTAAAGAAGCTTTAGGGCATTCTCGAATAGAAACAACAATGATCTACTTACACATTGCTAGAGTTGGCAAAAGAAAAGCTTTTAGTCCATTAGACACCCTCTATAAAGAATAAATTATGCGCTAAGTAAGTGTGTCTTACTTGCTATTAGCCTTGATTAGAGATAGTTAATGCTTCATTATCAGATATTTATTCATTATTTCTTTTAAAGTTTCAACACTTATAGGTTTTGAAATAAAATCATTGCAACCAGCCGAAAGAGCTTTTTCTTTATCCTCCTCAGTTGTATAGGCTGTTTGTGCAACAATTGGTAAATCAAGGCGAAATTCTTTTATCAATTTTGTAGCTTCAAAACCATTCATTATCGGCATTTTTAAATCCATAAGTATAAAGTCAATTTCTGCATTTTCATTGCAAATATCAACTGCTTCTTTTCCATGTTTTGCATGAAGGATATTACAATTTATTTCAATTTCATCTACTAACAATGTTTCAAGATACAGATAATTAACTTCTTCATCTTCTACTATCAAGATTGTGTATTTATCAGGTTCCTCTGTTTCATTGTCAATGATTTTATTTGAGTTGCTCTTTTCAATAATTGAGTTTACAGGTTTGTAGGGAATTGTAACAAAAAATGTAGAACCTTTGCCTTTTTCTGATTGAAGTGTAATTTTACCACCAAGTAATTCTGCATTATCTTTGGCTATTGACAAGCCCAAACCTAAACCACCAACATTTCTTGACAATTCTTTTTCTTCCTGTGAAAATCGTTCAAATATAATTTCTTGACTTTCTGGTTTTATTCCAATTCCAGTATCTTTTACATAAATTTCCACTTCGAAAGGCTCAGTGTCCGTTTTAAGGTGATACCCCAATTCAATAAATCCGGTACTCGTAAATTTTAATGCATTTTCCAATAAATTACTTACTATTTTATTGAGTTTTGTATCATCTATTAATATGGTGCTTTCTATATCTGAAAGACCTTTTTTAAAATACAACGGTATTTTATTTTCTTTTGCTTTAATGTCAAAAATTGAAAATTGTTCTAATAATACACTATTTAAACAAACTTCATTTTCTAAAATTTTTACTTGTTTTGTTCCAAGTTTTGATATTTCAAGAATATCATCAATAATTCGCATCAATTGACTTCCACTATTTTGAATAATATCTATAAAATTTTTTCTCTTTTCTTCTGATATATTTGGTTTATCCAATAATGTGGAAAATCCTAAAATACCATTCATTGGTGTTCGGATTTCATGCGACATATTGTGAATAAACTCAGTTTTTAATTGGTCGCTTTCTTCGGCTTTTTCTTTGGCTTTAATAAGTTCAATCTCTGCCTGTTTACGTTCAGTAATATCAGAACCAATTGTAGTCACAATTCCATCTTTGTCACCATGTCTTCCATGCCATGCCATCCATTTATAAGAGCCATCTTTGCACAAATAACGATTTTCAAAGTAAGTTGTGTCATTTCCATTAATATGGTCTGCTACTACAACATCTGTTTCTTTCGTGTCATCAGGATGAATAAATTCCCACATGGGTTTTTTTGTAAATTTCTTAATAGTATAACCCAGCATTCTTGTTACGGCAGGACTTGCTTCCAGAAAATATCCCGTATTTAAATTTACTTTTGCAATTATGCTGGGTGATAGGTTAAATGTATTCTTTAAGTTTTCTTCGGCAATCTGTATTTTTTCTTGTGCACGCTTACGTTCTGATATGTCAATATGCGTGCCCACCATCCTTATGGCTTTCCCATCTTCATTAAAAACAACATCTGCACGAGAAAGAATATCAACCCAGTGTCCATCTTTATGCTTCATTTTAAATTCCATTTCAAAACGCTCGCGCTGCTTATTAATTAATTGTTGCTGCATTTCCCATGATTTCTGCACATCTTTCGGTTCAGTTAACTTCTCCCAAACAGAGAGATCATTCGGAAGTTCCTTATCATTATATCCCAGCATGCGTTTCCATCCGGGAGAATAATAAATTTCATTTGTTACAAGGTCCCAATCATACAAGCCATCTTTTGCAGCATTCATTGCTAGTGTAAATCTTTCTTCGCTTTCTTCTGCTCTTTCTTTGGCATTTATTAATTCAATCTCATTTTGTTTTAATTCGGTAATATCATTTAAAAAGGAATTAAAATATCCCTTTTCAGAGGATGTTAATGAAATTGCAAAATGCCTATTATTAAGATCTGAGTACATTTCATGATAATCTGGGACTCCTGTTAAGGCGACATTTCCAGTTTTCTTAATCCATTCGTCATCAATAGCTGAGAATAGTTCTTTAATCCGTTTGTTTAATACATGTTCTGCTTTAACTCCAATCATTTCTTCGTAAGCAGGATTTACCTCGGTAATAATATAATCAACAGGTTCACCTTTTTCATTTGTAATCACTTTGTGAAGAGCAAACCCATTTGTCATATTTGTGAATAATTCACGGTATTTTTTTTCACTTAGTTCTGCTTTTTCTTTGGCTATTAATAGTTCGGTTTCATATTTTTTCCTTTCAGTAATATTCCTTGTAACACCTAAAATAAAGGGTTCATTTTTGTGCATAATTATTCGGGCAGATACCAATGCGGGTATAATTGTTCCATCTTTTGTCCTGAATGCACTTTCAAAATTTTCGATATAATCATTTTCTCTGAGTGCAGCAACAAATTTATTCCTATCTTCTGGTACAGCCCAAAGATTAATATCAGAAGATGTTTTTCCTAATACTTCTGTTTCGGTATAACCTGATATCCTTGTAAAACCTTCATTTATTTCTACATATTCACCATTTAATGTACTCATACTACCCGCGTCGGGACTTGTATAAAATGCAGCTTTAAATTTTGTTTCACTTTCTTCTGCTTTTTCTTTGGCTTTAATTATTTCTTGTTCTGCTATTTTGCTCTGTGTTATATTTCGGTTAACACCAGCGAGCCCTATTGCAGTTCCCTTACTATCCTTTAAAACGAATAAATTCACTTCAAAATATTGAGTAGTACCATCAGGCATGGCTGTTTCAGAAATCTGTGTATGCATCCCGTTTTCATAGGTCTTGCGATGCCATTCATCCCAAGCGCTACAATTTTCCTCCGGAAAACCAAGTTCCCAATATGTTTTTCCAATTATATCATCCTCACTAAGTTTTAGGTTCTCACATAAGGTTTTATTGGCAGAGGTAAAACGGTTTTCTAAATCGTAACTATATATCTGATCGAACGTTGTATTATTGATTAAACGATAAAACTCTTCACCTTTAATGAGTTTTTGCTGTATTTGATTTCGTTTTGTGAATTCTTTGAAAAATTTAAAATAAGCCCAAAGCGAGAGATATATAAATATTAAATATATAATTACATGCGTAATACCTGAAAATCGAATTTTTGATGCAGCAATAGATTCGTATTTATCTATTGGGACTGACACGCTAATTCCCCCACGTATATCTCCAATTTTATAACCTTGTTGGGCATGGCACTTAAGGCAACTCTTTTCTACCTTCATTACATGCATATATCGCAAATACTCTATATTATTTATTTTATCAGTACTATGATATTCTTCTTCTCCTTTCTCAAATATTTTAAGCGCTTCAGATTCCCATTCATCAGCCTTGTTTGCTGGCCGTATTGGATCTAAACTTGTAATATGTCCCTTAACACCATATTGTTCTTGAGCCATTTCAAAAACCTGCCGGGTCATATAAGCAGGATTTATCAATGTTAGTTTTTTCCCTGAAGGTGTTGTTATATCCCTTCCTGCTATATGTTTTAAATTTGGATTTGGGGTAGTGGTATCAGTAACTGGAACATAAACTCCTCCGTGCATAGCCACCCAACGCCGATAAAGAATGTCTTTATTGAAACTAGCCTTACTTTCAATTACTGAATATTCATGAGCTATCAGGAATTCTTTTTTAATATTCCAAAACATTGAACTACCAAATAGAATAGTAAATCCAATTATAATAGCAATTAGAATAAATCTTAAATATTTTAACTCCTTGTTCATAATCATATTGTTATAAGAATGTACTTATTGTAGATTAATTCATTGTCGATAATCACCTTGAATATTATCTTAGCTTAATTATTTTAAGGGTTTATTCCATATTTCGTTAATTAATCTTCTCGTGCATAATTAAATTTACAAAAAAAAATTAGAGAGAAGTATTAATTGTTTTTTTTTCGAACAAGAGTTTGGGTTATTTCATCTGTTATGATTCGGCCCCTATATGTTATCATATCTCAGGGATTTAATAAACACTAACGACCGATATATAAAATAGTACGGTTTTAGTAACTTTTTTTGTATCGGAATATTCATAGTAAATTAATTTTGAATGCTAATCTAGTAATTATTTTTCCTCAAGGAAAATTAATTTGCGGTAAATCCAAGTACATATAAAGTTTCCAGCTACACTTAAACTGTATTTTTCATAATACTCTGTTAGCGGCTGGTTTTGCTCACAATTATCTTTTCTCTTCCTCCTTTTACAAGTAACCATATAGCAAGTCCAAGTTCTCCAATTGTCATTGGTAACATTAAAATCATTTCCAAAGTGCTTACAATTTCAGAGTTAAGGCTTGTCAATTTAAGCAAGTGCACAATTACATATGAAACTCCGGCAATCAATGTCAAATACCATAGAATACTCGGAATTTTTTCATGTAGTTTCATTAGGAAACCAATCAAAAGAATATGAAATCCAAAAAATACCAATCCGCCATTCCATATTGATTGAAATAATTGAAAATTAGTATTAATAGTTTGGTTTGTGAGATCATTTAAGTTTATGTTTTTCGTTAGATAAAAGGTTGCAATTCCGAATATCAAAGTGTATATAATTCTTAATCCCCCAGATATTATAGAAATTTTTCGGTTGTCATCCTTAAAGTATACATATAGAGTATAGGATACCAATAAATCCAAAATGAGAATTATTAGTATTCCAATTAACATATTTCGGTATAATCCCTGATTAGCGAGAATGTTTTCTTTCAGAAAATCTATTTGGTCGGGAAGATTGAATTCTGCAAATGCGTATCCAACCGAGAACCCAGCAACTATTGCCATCAATATTATTGACAATCCAGTAATTATTGCTATTCGTCTTTTATTCATTTTTTTGTGTTTAATTATTTTTCGGTTTCCGATAAACTATTATTAGTTGAATAAATAATAATAAAAGCCTATTTTTACTAAAACAACTCAATTGATAAAGGTAGTATTCTGCAGCATACTTGAATAAATGGAAAATAAAAAAATAAAAATTTTATTAGTTGACGACCATGAAATTTTCAGGTCAGGATTAAAATTTGTACTAAATCAAAATGAGAATTTTGAAATTATTGGTGAAGCTAATAACGGAAAAGCATTTTTATCACTCTTGGATACACATGTACCTGATATCGTTATGTTGGATATTGAAATGCCTGAAATGAATGGCATTGAGGCCTCAAAATGTGCGATAAAAAAATTTCCCGATTTAAAAATAATTGTTCTTTCTACCTACGGCGAAGAAGAATATTACTCAACCATGATATTGGCAGGGGTTCAGGGGTTTATACTTAAAAAGGCAGGTATTAATGAGTTAGAAAGTGCCATATTGAAAGTGTATAAAGGTGAAAATTATTTCTCACATGAATTGCTTCAGGATATGGTATTTAAAAAAGCGAATGTTATTAAACGAATTGAAAAACTCGACTTAAAAATAACTCCAAGAGAACAAGAAGTTCTTGAATTAATTAGTGCGGGTAATTCAAATCAAGAAATTGGAGAAAAGCTTTTCATTAGTCCTTTAACGGTTAATAATCACCGATCAAGTTTACTTTCGAAAACAAGTACAAAAAATACAGCCAGTTTAATAATGTTTGCTATTAAAAATAAACTAATCACCTCAGAATAAGCTATTTTTGATTAAACCCCATACTATTTATATTTACTTTCCGATAAAAGCCTGTCTTTCATTACTTTCATCCACAGTCAGCAATATGCTTCAAAATTAGTGCTTGCTTACTAGTTGAAGTTTATATAGTGTAAAACACTAGTACATTTATACTATGTTAAAACAATACATTATAACTATTTAATTTAGTTGTTTTAACACTTTATGTATGAAAGAAACTGAAGTAAATTAGATACAATAAATAAAACCCAAATGCCCAAGTCAAAAATTAATATAATTGTTGTCGATGATAATCAAGCATTTCTGCAAAGTGTAGGCTTTTTGCTTATGAAAAATAATAATTACACAATTATTAAAATGGAAGCAAATGGTGAGCAAGTGCTAAAAAATAAAAATCTAAATAAAACCGATATCATTTTAATGGACATTGAAATGCCAAAACTTGATGGCATTGAAACAACAAAAAGGCTGCTAAAAAATATCAGCACTATAAAAATTATTGCCCTCACAAACCATTTTGAAAAAGCTTATACCCCAAAACTTATTAATGCTGGTTTTATGGGCTGCATTTATAAGAAAAATACATTTGATCAAATTGATGATGCCATTCAAGCAGTTATGAAGGGCTACCTATATTTTCCTGAAGAAAGTTTTTGTTAACTTAAAAGTACAATTATGAAAAAAGAAGATGCCATAACCAATCCATTTTTATCCTTCGGGCTAGGTGCAGAATTGTTTGCCTTTGATTTTTCAAAAGTAATTACCATCCTTGACAGAAATTTGGTTACAAAACTCCATTTCTCACACCAATATTTAGTAGGCAAAATCAATTTGGACGGATGCAATTTACCTGTTGTTGATTTAAGAAAAAAACTAAATATAGTACCAACAAATGTTGGAAATGAAACTGGAATATTAGTATTGAAACTAGATAACAGTGGTGAACAGAAAGATGTGGGAATACTAGTTGATTTTATTAAAGACATTATAGAATTTAACCCATCTAACATTTATCCTGCACCCGATCATGGAAGTTTATATGAATCGGGCATTGTGAATGGAATGGGAAAATTTCTGAAAAATTATTATTTGCTTTTAAATATTAATAAATTACTCACTACCGGCGATGTGGAATTTTTTAATGAAATAATTTCAAGCAAAGAATTGGAGTACGCATGCTAATTCAAGGATAATAAACGAAATACAATAATTGTATTTTGCTTATTTGCTACATTTTACCATATATTAACCCAAGTTTGGTAAAAGCATTTTACCAATAAAAGAGAATACTCGTAACAACTCAGGTAGTTTTGAAAAAAATGACGTTTGAATATTTTTCCTATTTTTCTCTCAACTTATTTTCCTTG
>JAEINW010000149.1 GCA_016342715.1 Salinivirgaceae bacterium
ATGCACCATAAAAAAGAAACATTTCAGGAGGAATACATATCTTTTTTGAAAAAATATAACATTGAATATGATGAACGATATGTATGGGATTAGCATCCAATCAATTAGACAACGCACCTTTGGCGCTTCATCTTTTATTGGTCATATTACCCTGACTCTACGGACTAGGCTGATTGACACCGCACCTTTGGTGCTATTGTTTTTTTTAGCTCCAAAGGAGCATTGTATATAGTCTTGCCCATATAGGACAAGGTAAATGAATACGAATATAATTTTAGCTCCAAAGGTGCAGTATATTTTAAGCCTTGCTTGTAGGGCAATGAAATCAGTTGCAAAGTTATTACCTAGCACTTTTGATGCTAGTATTTTTTCTTTTTTAGCTCCAAAGGTGCAGTATATTTTTAGTCTTTCCTCAGGGCAATGAAATCAGTTGCAAAGATATTACCTAGCACTTTTGATGCTAGTCTTTTTTCTTTTTTAGCTCCAAAGGAGCGGTATATTTTAGCCTTGTCCGTAGGGCAAGGTAAATTAATGTGAGAAGATAATTTCAGCGCCAAAGGTGCGGTATGTTTGCCACAAGCAACTATTACGCTCAAACTCAATAGAGCACATAAATGCCTAGCTTGAATATTCAAGATAAAAAAAAGTAATTTTGCTTATTTGTGAATTTTAATGTAAAAAACAAGGAATTAGCTAAGTGATTCTATAAACAAAACTTTGTGTTACTTTGTGCAATCAACTTTGTGCTCTTTGTGCTTAAAAAAAACGAATATTGGAGACAAAAATAAAATCGAAACAAATAAAAGAAAAAGCTCTTGAAATTGGCTTTAATGGAGTTGGTATTTCAAAAGCTGAAGAATTACCTGGCTTTAATCATTCCTTAGAACGTTGGTTAAAATCGGGCTACCATGCTGGAATGCAATATATGGAACGCAACAAAGAAAAACGCTGCGATTCTACGTTATTGGTAGAGGGAGCAAAAAGTGTCATTTCATTTCTGACTTCCTATTATCCGCAAAATAAACAGCCAGAAAACATTCCACAAATTTCAAAATATGCTTATGGCATTGACTATCATTTTGTTTTAAAAGAACGAATGCAACTTCTGTGGGATTATATTAAAGAATCTTTCCCCGAATTAGAGGGTAGGATGTTTGTTGATTCTGCTCCGGTGTCAGATAAACTTTTGGCAACAAAAGCTGGCTTGGGTTGGATAGGCAAAAACAGTTGCTTAATAAATAAGGAAATGGGCTCCTTTGTTTTCATCTGCGAGCTAATAATAAATATTGAACTTGACTACGACGAACCCTATGCATCTAACTTTTGTGGCACGTGTACAAAATGTATCGATGCTTGCCCAACCAAAGCCATTGTGCAGCCTGGAGTTATTGACAGTAATAAATGCATCTCCTATTTAACTATCGAGAATAAGGACGAAAGCATTCCTGAAATATTTAAAGGGCAGCTGCAAAACAGAATTTTTGGCTGCGACATTTGCCAAGATGTTTGTCCTTGGAACAAAAAACCATTAATTACAAACATCAATGAATTTAAACCTTCGGATGGATTATTCACTCTGGATATAGACGCTTGGAAAACTATGGATTCCGATAAGTTCAATCAACTATTTAAAAAATCGCCACTTAAAAGAGCTAAATTTAAAGGGTTATTGAGAAACGTTTCTTTTCTAACTAAAACAAAATAATATTTACCCCAACCTCAATAGGAGTCAGTTCTGGTCCTTTGTTTTCCTCAAATAGATTTACCAAGGAATAATACCCATGAACCATAAATTTACCGTATCCAATACGTAGGGTTGGACCATAGTCAATTCGGTTGATGTGTTTTAAATTGTATTCCTTTTCTTTAATTTTTTCATCAGTTTCAAAATCTTTTCCTAAATATTTGGTATGCACATTCACAAGCATGCCTGCTCTAAATCCTGGATATATTTTAAAACTTCTACGGCTGAGACCTCTGGGATTGGTGCGAAATCGTAATTCAACGGGAATGGTAATGTAATTCGTGCTAAGTTTATATTTTTTGTAGTTAATGGAGTCGGGAATAGGAGTGAACCAAATGGAGTCATTATTAAATGAAATGTATTCTTTCAAATAATAATTTTGACTTGAAAATCCGAAACCTACGGCAAATGCAACATTTGAGTTGTTGCCAATTATTGGGTACATCATTTGTAAATCTATCCCTCTTGAAAACACTGAGGGATTTGCAACCTTTTCTTTTTGCAACCAATGCGTTGCTGTAAATGTAAATGAGAATTGATCTTTTGAAAAATATCTACGGTAATCTTTTCCTTCTTCTTGCGAAAAAGAAATAACTACTACAAAAAGAAGAATTAGTATGCCAAATAATTTATTTTTCACTATGTAAATATAACGATTATCGAATCGTAGTTAGACAATATTTTTTTAAAAGATTTCTTTGGCAATTTTCCGAATACTGTTTCCTGCACCCAAGGTATAAAAATGCAAAACAGGAGCTCCATGTTTTATTAAATCTTTAGCTTGTTCAATGGTCCATTGGGTTCCTATTTCGAGAGCAATTTTATTGTCTTTGCAATTTCTTACTTCATTAGCCAAATCTTGGGGAATATCGGTATGGAATAGTTTGGGCAACACATCTGCCTGATTTTTTAATGCAATGGGTTTTAAGCCCGGAATAATTGGAACATCAATACCTACGGCTCTACATTTATCTACAAATTCGTAGTAATACTTGTTGTCGAAAAACATTTGAGTAACTATGTAATCGGCTCCAGCCAAAACCTTTGCTTTTAAATACTGTATATCAGAATCTAAATCAGCTGAAGCATAGTGTTTTTCAGGATATCCGGCAACACCCACACAAAAATTTGATTGATTGGCTTGTTCGAGTCGGTCATCGAGATATTTTCCCTCGTTCATTTTTAATACCTGCTCCAACAATTCAACGGCATATTTATGTCCGCCCGGATCTGCGATAAATTTATCTAAGCCCCGGCCAGCATCGCCTTGAAGCACCAATAAATTTTCAATTCCTAAAAAGTTAAAGTCAATTAGTGCGTTTTCAACCTGATCTTTTGTAAAGCCACCACAAGTTAAATGAGGTACCACCTCAACTTTATACTTGTTCATTATCGATGCGGTGAGCGCAACCGTTCCTGGTCGTTTTGAAATGGTACGTTTTACGGTCGATCCATCTTTTCGCTGAATGTATTCGGCTTCATCCTTATGATAAGTAATGTTTATAAAAGCCGGATTGAATTCAATTAATTGATCAATTCGTTGGTAAATACCCTCAATTCTGTTTCCTCGTAGTGGGGGAACAATTTCTATTGAGAACAAGGTTTTATTTCTGTTATTTATTTTTTCTATTACTTTCACTGCAAATATTTTTTATGTGAACACAGGTTCCTCTGATCCCAAATTGGGAGCACTGATTATCACAGATTTTTGTTATCATTATCGAATATCTTTCTACTAATTTCAAGCTTTTTTATGAAAATTAATAATAAAATAAGCTTATTGTTTTTAGAACTCGATGAATCTATAGTCCAACGAGGGTTTTAAACCAGCGTAGGACTGTTAATGAGGTTTAGAATTTAAGTAATTATTTGTGTCTTAGTGTCTCTGTGGTTATAAATTAATAATTCAATAAAGTTCCCAACCATTTTTCCGCTTTGGCGATATCCCAATTTTTTCGTTGTGCATAATCGGCAACTTGGTCTTTGTCAATTTTACCAATTCCAAAATAATGCGATTTAGGATGTGCTAAAATTAAACCCGAAACCGAAGCGTTCGGCATCATAGCATAGTTTTCTGTCATGCGTATTCCAATTTCTTGAGGTTTAATTAAATCAAACAGCATGTCTTTTTCACTATGTTCAGGACAAGCAGGATATCCAATAGCAGGGCGAATTCCACGGTATTTCATGGTCAATAAATCTTTAAAACTAAGATCTTCGTTAGGAGCATAGCCCCACAATTCTTTACGAACTTTTAGGTGTATCAATTCGGTAAATGCTTCGGCAAATCTATCGGCTACATATTTAATTAAAATACCTAAATATTCGTCGTTGTTGGCTTCGTATTCCGCTAATTTTTTTTCAATATTTATTCCGGCAGTACAAGCAAATGCACCCACATAATCTTTAACTCCGGAACCAACGGGAGCAATAAAATCGGCTAATGAATAACAATATTCGCTATTTGGCGCAGGGTTTTGCTGGCGTAATCCTTTGTAACGAGCAATCTCCCTGTTTTCATCTTCGGGAGCGTATATAACAATATCTTCGCCATCGCTATTTGCAGGATACAAACTAACTACTGCATTAGCCTGCAAGGCTTTTTCAGCAATAATTTCGTCAATTAATTTATTGGCATCGTTGTATAGTTTTGTGGCTTCTTCTCCCTTATTAGGATCTGATAAAATATCAGGAAACTTGCCCTTAAAATCCCATGAAATAAAGAAGAAAGTCCAGTCGATATATTCGCGGATTTCAGCTAAATCGAAATCAATAAATTTGCTTAATCCCAATTGCTTTGGCTTTACAATAGCAGCCTCAGAAACCTTAAACGGCTTTTTTCTCTCTTTGGCATCGGTATAACTTAAAAGAGCTTTGCTGTTTTTGCCATAATTCTCGCGAACGCGTTGGTATTCCTTTTTCAGATGGGCACAAAACTCAGTACCTGTTTCCTTATTCATTACCTGGTTCATCATTTTAACAGCTTCCGAAGCATCTTTTGCATGAACCACAGGCCCGCTATAATGTGGATCAATTTTTAATGCGGTATGCAATTTCGATGTGGTTGCACCACCCACAAATAGTGGAATGGTAAATCCGCGTTTTTCCATTTCCTTGGCAATTTGAATCATTTCATCCAGCGATGGAGTAATTAATCCGCTACATGCAATAATGTCCACCTTGTTTTCTTTGGCCGATTCTAAAATAGTATCGCAACGAGTCATTACACCCAGGTCGATGGTATCGTAATTATTACAGGCTAACACTACATTTACAATATTTTTTCCAATATCGTGCACATCCCCTTTTACCGTTGCCAGTTGAACTTTAGCAACATAGGTTCTTTCGCCCGGCGCATCCCCTTGTTCTTTCTCAATATAAGGTTGTAAAAAAGCTACGGCTTGTTTCATTACACGGGCAGTTTTAACCACTTGAGGCAAAAACATTTTTCCTTCACCAAATAGGTCACCCACAATGTTCATTCCACCCATTAAGGGACCTTCAATAATTTTTAGCGTGGGCGAGAAAATTTTCAGTGCTTCCTCTAAATCGATATATAAATATTCATTAATGCCTTTCATTAAAGAATACGAAAGTCTTTCCTCCAAAGGTTTTTCACGCCAGGCTTCAGTTTTTACTTCTTTAACGCCATCGTTTTTAATGGTTTCGGCAAATTCGATGAGTTTTTCGCCAGCATCTGGTTTTTTGTTTAGCACCACATCTTCAACCAGGATTAACAAATCTTTGGGTATGTCATCGTAAATTTGAATCATGCTTGGATTCAAAATAGCCATATCCATACCTTCTTTTATGGCATGGTATAAAAAAACCGAATGAATGGCTTCGCGAACTGTATTGTTTCCACGGAAACTGAAGGAAAGATTGCTTAATCCACCACTAATTTTTGCATGAGGAAGATTTGTTTTGATCCACTTTATGGCATTTATAAATTCCACTCCATAATTATCATGCTCCTCCATTCCGGTGGCAATGGCTAAAATATTAGGATCAAAAATAATGTCTTCGGGAGGAAAGCCTAATTGATTTACCCAAATGTTATAAGCCCGTGCGCAAATTTCTTGCTTGCGTTTGGCAGTTACCGCTTGACCTTCTTCATCGAAAGCCATAATAACAGCTGCTGCTCCATATTGGCGAATTTTTTTCGCTTTTTTAATAAAGTCGGCTTCCCCTTCTTTTAAACTGATGGAGTTTACAATGGCTTTTCCCTGCAACACTTTTAGTCCGGCTTCCAAAGCTTCCCATTTCGATGAATCGATCATTATGGGGAGTTTTGATATTTCGGGTTCCGAAACAATGTAGTTAAGGAAGGTGGTCATTTCTTCAACGGCATCTAACAAACCATCGTCCAAATTCACATCAATAATTTGTGCACCACCTTCTACTTGATTTCTGGCAATGGTTAAAGCTTCTTCATATTTTTTCTTGCGAATTAGGCGGGCAAACTTTTTCGATCCGGCAACATTTGTACGTTCTCCAACATTCACAAAATTCTTTTCAGGACTTATTATTTGTGGTTCAAGTCCACTCAGTTTGGTTTCAATTTTAAGTTCAGGAATTGTATGAGGTTGATAGCCATTTATAATTTCGGCAATAGCCTGAATGTGTTCGGGAGTTGTTCCGCAACAACCGCCCACAATATTTACTAATTTATTTTCAAGAAAATATTGAATTTGCCCGGCCATGGTTCGTGGCAACTCATCGTATTCACCCAATTGGTTTGGTAAGCCCGCATTTGGATACACACTAATAAACCAAGGCGATTTGCTGGCTAATTCTTCAAGATACGAGCGCAAACCTTCCGCACCAAATGAACAGTTCAATCCAATACTTAGTAAATCCATGTGCGAAAGCGAAATAATAAACGCCTCTACCGTTTGACCAGAAAGGGTTCTTCCACTTTTATCGGCAATAGTTATCGACATCATTATGGGCAGCTTGGTATTGTATTTCTCAAAAGCATTTAAAACACCAACATAAGCAGCTTTTGCATTTAGAATATCAAAAACGGTTTCAATCAACAATAAATCAACGCCACCCTCAATTAATCCTTCGGCTTGTTCCTGATAGGCAATGGCCAAGAGATCAAAAGTAACGCCTCGTTTTGAAGGATCATTTACATCGGGTGAAATGGATGCGGTTTTATTGGTTGGACCCATAGAACCGGCAACCAATCGTGGTTTTTCGGGATTTTGAGCGGTAAATTTATCGGCACATTCACGGGCAATTTTTGCAGCCTCAATATTTATTCGGCGAACCATGTGTTCCATGGAATAATCGGCCTGCGAAATACTGGTGGTGTTGAATGTATTTGTTTCGATAATATCAGAGCCAGCTTCTAAAAATTTATCGTGAATCTCTTTACAGATATCAGGTTGGGTTATGGTGAGTAAATCATTATTTCCCTTTAAATCTACCGGATGGTTTTTGAACTCTTCTCCTCTAAAATCCTCTTCGCTGAGTTTATATCGTTGAATCATGGTACCTGTAGCACCATCTAATACCAGAATTCTTTTCTGAATTAACTCTTTTATATTAATTTTCTGATGTGACATATATTTTCCTTTCTGTTTTCTGTTTGATGGAACACTGGTTACACGGATTCCAGTTTCCCGGAAACACTGATATTCACAGATTTAATTTTTTCTATAACTAAGATATTAAACTTCTGTGTTAATCAGTGAGAAATAAATCAGTGTAATCTGTGTTCTAATATTTTGTTTGCATAGAGAACTGCAAATTTAGTATGTATCTATCAAGTCACCAAGATAAGCAATAAAAACATCCAATTTTGGCAGCATTTTCTTAATTTTCAGCAAATTCTCCAGCTTTATGGTACCAATTACGTAGCTATTTTGTTCCGATGTGTATTTTTCACAGATATCTTCAAATTCGAAATGATTAAAATCGTCAGAATTCTTATAGCGCAAATATATTTTTAATCGATGTTTTGTTGAATAACTTGGGGGCGTAAAATACTTCTGCTTTTTATATTCGTATTTGTAATTGTGTGCCCGTGCGGTAATATCGGAAAGTACTGCCGAAGCTGTAGGATGACCGCCAGCCCCTTTTCCAAACATAAACTGTTTGTCGTAGGCTTCGCCTTGAATTACTACGCCGTTAAATTCATCTTCAACGCTATAAATATATTTGTCGGGAGTGACTAAGCGTGGCAATACATATAAGGTTATCTGATTCTTATTAATTTTTGTAACCTGTGCCACCAATTTAATGCGGTATCCTTTTTCCCGGGCATAGAGAATATCGAAATCTGAAATTTTTGAAATGCCATGATTTAATACATCGTCAGGGTTTACAATGGTTCCAAAACCATGAACGGTGAGAATAATAAGTTTATATAAACTATCAAAACCTTCCACATCAAAAACAGGATTGCTTTCTGCAAAGCCTAAATCCTGCGCTTTTTTTAAGGCAACCTCGTAAGATTGCTCATGATTAAAAATTTGACTTAAAATATAATTCGACGATCCATTTAAAATTCCAGTAATAGATTTCAACAAATCGTTATCGTAATATTCTTCCAAATTGCGGATGACTGGAATGCTACCACAGGCCGATGCGTCGTACAATAAAGCAACCTTATTTTCCTTTTGCAGTTGAATAAGTTCTGTAAGGTGCGTGGCAATCATTTTTTTATTACCCGACACCACCGATTTCCCTTTTTGCATGGCTTTTTTTACAATGTGGTATGCTTCATCGGCATCGTCAATGAGTTCAACAATCAGATTAATATCTGTATCGTCGATTAATTCATTTACATCGGATGTAAAATTCTCTCTTGAAAGGTTACGTTTTTTCTCCGGGTTTTTAATGCAAACCTTTTTTATAGTGGCACGTGCATTTGGCGATTTTTGTAATACTTCGTACAAACCTTCACCCACAGTACCAAATCCTACTAATCCTATATTTATTTGTGTATTCATTTCTTTTATTTTTTTATTTGAACGCAGATAACGCAGATCCGGCATTTGCCAAAACGCTGATTTCCACGAATTTTACTTGGAATAATGGATTGTTGGAATATTGGTAAAATTTTTTAAAAGATGTAATCAAATATTCCAGTTTTCCTTCATTTCTTAAAACTATATTGTTCATAACAATAAACTGATCAGGCAAATACGGGGTTATTGTTAAAAACTAAAATCAGTGTAAATCAGTGCTATTTTTATCAGTGTAATCAGTGTTCTATAATTTTAAAAAGTTATTATAAATCTCATTCTGTTTTTTAAATTCAAGCAAAAACCCATCGTGCCCATAAAACGATTCCAGTATTTGCAACTTACTACCGGGAATATGTTTATGAATTAATTCCTGATCTTCGGTGGTAAAAAGCATATCACTATCGATGGAAATAATCAACGATTTCGCTTTAATTCTTGACAATGCTATTTTGTACCCACCTCTACCTCTTCCAACATTGTGAGAATCTAAGGCTTTTGACAACACAAAATAGGAGTAGGCATTAAACCGATCCACCAATTTATCTCCCTGATATTGCTGATAGGAACTGGCTTTATAATTATCAGTTTTCTCAGCATCGCTTTCCTTTTGGGTTTCATTATAAGCATTCCGGGTTCTATAACTCAATAGAGCTATGCTTCTTGCAGCTTTCAACCCGGCACTTCCTCCATCGGGTGTGTCTTCGAAAAATGATGGATCGGCTTGAATTGCCAAACGTTGGCTCTCGTTAAAGGCGGTTACCCAAGGCGTATTCATGGCATTTGTAGCCACATAAATGGCGTGCTCAAATAAATCAGGATTTGAGATGGTCCATTCCAATGCTTGATGCCCGCCAATGGAGCAACCCAAAAGCACCTGTATTTTTTCAATTCCTAAATGTGCGCGCAAAATTTCGTGTGCCTTCACCTGATCGCGAACGGTAACTTGCGGAAAATTTCTAAAATAGGGAATACCTGTTTTCTGGTTTATCGACAAGGGGCCGGTACTGCCGTAACAGGAACCCAAAATATTGGCGCATACAATAAAATACCTTGATGGATCAAAGAATTTTCCTTCACCCACCATTCCCGGCCACCAATCCACCGGATCGGCATTTGCCGTAAAAGCATGACACATCCAGACAATGTTGCTTTGGGCATCATTAATTTTTCCATAAGTGGTATAAGCAATTTCAATTTCAGGTAGAATTTCTCCACTTTCCAATACGAATTCCGTATTGTGTTTCAGGCATTTTAAATTTGAACCACATTTATGCGATAAGTATTTGTATTTTATGATTGAATCATTTTCAATAATGCTCATTTTCTTTTCAATTAAATCCCACAATGTGGGTGATATTAACCGCAGCTTGCTGCGAATGTTTAAAATTATATTAACTTGATACCTCGTCTGTCTGCAGCGAGGTTGTTCATTGTTTCAGGTTGCGAGTTACAGGTTCGTAATCTGGTTTATGTTTTCCATTTATCTAACCATATTCATCATTTGAAAATCGACGAAGAACTGATTTTCTGCTGACTGTATTTCTTTGTTCTCTCTTCCTCGTTCTTCTTTCTCAATTCTAATTAAAGCGCTTGCTCAAAATCGGCTCTAATATCATCAATATGCTCAATGCCAACACTCACACGGATTAAGTTTGGAGTAATGTTAATATCTAATAATTGTTTTTCGGAAAGCTGCCGGTGAGTCATGCTTGCAGGGTGTACCACGCTGGTTCTAATATCGCCCACATGAACTACTAATTTTGCTAATTTCAATTTATTGATGAATTTTTTAGTGTCCTCAAAACTACCCTTGTACCCAAAGGTTAATACTCCGCTGGCACCATTGGGCAAATACTTTTTACTTAATTCATGGTAAGCACTTGATGCCAATCCAGGATATTTTACCCATTGTACTTTTGGATGTTTTTCCAACCAATTAGCCAAACTCAAAGTGTTTTCACTGTGTCGTTCCATTCTTAAAGCAAGGGTTTGGCAACCATGGTAGGTTAAAAATGCATTGAAAGGTGAAAGGCAAGGCCCAAAGTCCCGTAACAATTGAGTTCTGGCTTTTACCACAAAGGGATTGTTCTTAAAATATTCGTAATATTTTACGCCATGGTAACTTTCATCAGGTTCAGTAAAATCTGGATATTTTCCATTGTTCCAATTGAAATTTCCTCCATCAACAATTACACCTCCCAAACTGGTGGCATGACCGTCGATAAACTTGGTGGTACTGTGAATTATAATATTGGCTCCAAACTCAAAGGGTCTACATAAAATGGGCGTTGGAAATGTATTATCAATAATAAAGGGCAATTCATTTTGCTTGGCAAATGTTGCGAATTTCTCAAAATCCAACACTTCCATTCCCGGGTTGCTTAGCGATTCGGCAAAAATCAATTTCGTATTAGGCTGAACGGCTTTGTTTAATTCGTTCAAATGGGCATCTTGATTAATAAAAGTGCAGGTGATGCCGTATTTTTTCAAGGTGTGAGAAAACAAATTAATAGTTCCACCATAGAGTGATTTAGCCGCCACAAAATGATCGCCGGCACTGCATACATTTAAAATAGATAATGTCACTGCAGCATGACCTGAAGAAAGAGCCAAGGCTCCTTTTCCACCTTCCAAAGCATTAATTTTTGCTTCCAGTTGATTTACGGTTGGGTTACTAATTCTTGAATAAATGTGGGCGGTATCTTTTAGGTCGAATACATCGCCAATTTGCTCTGCCGTATCAAACTTGTAGGTAGTGCTTTGAATAATTCCGGGGACTCTGGGTTCGGTGTTTTTGGGTTCGTAACCAGCTTGCACGGCTTGGGTAGCTATATTTAGTTTTTTAGTAGTCATTTTAGTTTTTTAAATAAATATTATTCAATAAATTATTTATATGTTGGGCTAAAGCCCAAAACAAAAAGTGATTCAATTGCCCCTAGCTTAAGCTGGGGGCAACTTAGAACAAGTAGGCAAATGGGCTTTAGCCCAAATAGTATCTTATTGAATATAAGACAATAAAGCAGTTGTGCTTGCTGTCTAAATGAAAAGCTAGATGGTTTCCTTGAATCCCTAGCTTTCTATACAAAGTATAGTTTGGAGTGAAAAATTTAGAGCACCAAAAGGCGCATTTGCGATTTTGAAAATGCTAAACAATAACAAACTGAGTAGTTGCGTGAAAGTGCCTTAAGCAATTCATTAATTTTCCCGAAATGTAATTCTTTAATTGTTTTCATTTTTGTTCAGTTATAATTTCCTAATTGGAATATCCAATTGGGTAGGTATTAGCACCTTTCCTTTTGGGGGGAAGGTTGCTAGAGCTTCAACGAGCCTATTCTCTCTGCTCTTCTGTATAACATCAACCATAAAAAGATCGTGTATTGAGTTGCAAATATAGGAGCTTATATTTCAAATCAAAAGGGAAAATACAAAAAATGTTATAATGTGCAATTATTACAACACGATTGGTTTTAAACTTAACGAGAGATTTGGTTGTATTATGTCATAATGCCTACTATATTTTCCCAGATTACAAAAACACTTCATCAGTTTATGTAATTGACTGACGCTATATTTTTAATACATTACCAACCTTTTGCATTAAATTTTTTAATAACCCGTTAAAAATGTTATTTTTGATAAAAAAAGCCTTAATGCTTAAATATAGTATTGTTATATTATTGTTTGTATTTAGTTTAAATGGTTTTGGTCAAACCTTTGAAATGTTTGAGGGCGACACTATTAATAAACGCGATGCCGAAAATAAGCGTCAAGGAACATGGATAAAATTTGACAACACAAAAAAGGTTGAAGAAAAAGGTCAATATATTGCTAACAAAAAAGAAGGATTGTGGTATGGTTATTATCCTTCGGGCAAGTTAAAACACGAAATTACCTACACGAAAAACCGCCCCGATGGTCTCGCTAAATTTTATTACGAAGATGGAAAAATATCGGAACAAGGCATCTGGAAAATAAATAAATGGGTAGGCGAATACAAATATTTTCACACCAACGGAAATCTAGCTTACGACTGGAGTTACAATGAATCGGGCAAACGAACCGGCGAACAAAAATACTATTACGACGATGGTGCCCTAATGATTAAAGGAGACTGGACCGATGGTAAAAAAGAAGGTATCTTAAAAGAGTTTTATCCCGATGGTTCTATAAAATCGGAAATGGGTTTTGCCGATGGAAAATTAGATGTACCATCGATAAAAGAATATGAGATTGCTGAAAAACCTTCTCAAAAACAAGTTGCTCCAAATACTCAGGCAAAAACTAACTCCACATCTAATTCGAGTGGATCAGATAATCACGGACTTTTTACACAAACTGGCTTTTATAAAACCTACAACGAGTTTAAAAAACTCGATCGCGAAGGCGATTTTGTAAACGGCAAATTGGTAAATGGCAAACGCTATTTTTACGACGATGATGGTAATCTCAAACGCACCTTGATTTATAAAGAAGGAAAAGTTTCAGAATCTATCGATCACACCCAGAATTAGCCTAATATCAAAAACTTCCTAAATTAAACCTAAGTTGAGCGATTTGAATAAAATGAAAAGCGCTTTACTTAGAGTTAACCCCGACCTAGAAATTGTTGGTTTTC
>JAEINW010000150.1 GCA_016342715.1 Salinivirgaceae bacterium
ATTCTGTGACATCGAGTCACAAAATACTAATTATTTACGAGGCAAGCCTCGGGGAATTATACCCAAAGAGATTAAACAAAACATATCGCCTCTGTATCTAGTGTCATGTCAATTTTGTAATGTCGTATAAAATGTGTTTTTTTGTCAAAACTGCCATGAAAAATATAAAGTCACATTAACAGAAACGGAATGCGAACAGTTTCTGCAATTACCTACAAAGGTTGCCATAGGTCCCAGCAAGTATTAAATGTATTGGTTTTACTAAACTGTGACGAAGGCGAGCATCAAGAAAAGAAATCTCTGAATGAAGAAATTTCAACCATTATTCAAATATGTGCTTTTATTGCAATTATTCAATATGACAAATCATCAAAAAATGGGTTGCACTGCAACTAAAGATATTACAATTCAACTGGTTTGTTACATTCAGGGCAGGTTTTTAATTCCCAATTATAATTAACCATAGTATTATATCTTTCTCTTTTTATAAGAACTGTGTTACAATGTAAACAAAGCGTATTACTTTTATCTAATTCTGGAGCATTGCCTATATAAACAAAATTTAATCGCTCTTTTGCAACATTAAACAACTCTATCAACTTCTCATTCGAAGTGAAAGGTTGATTTTGCTTGTACCTAGGGAAATATCTCGATAAATGCAAAACAGTATTTTCTCCCAATTCATTGCAAATCCACGAAACCATTTCCTTAAATATTTCAACCGAATCGTTTTTATTGGGAATAACTAAAAAAGTAATTTCAAGATGCCGCTTATGTTTATTAATAATTTTTAACGATTCTAAAACCGGAGCTAATTGGCCTCCTGACATCTCAACATAAAAGCTTTCAGTAAAAGCTTTTAAATCAATATTAAAAGCATCAATAACTTCAATCAACGATTCTAAAGGCTTCTGATTTATATATCCGTTAGAAACCATTACAGTTTTCAATCCTTCTTTTTGAGCTTTGCTTGCAACATCTTTTACAAATTCAAACCCAACGGTGGGTTCATTATAGGTAAAAGCTATTCCAATGTTATTTGGGTTTGATTTTGCCTTAGCAATCAATTCTTTAATTTCATATTTATTTCCACCTAAATTTTCCACTTGACAATTTTGTGAAATTTCCCAATTTTGACAAAAGTTGCAACTTAAATTACATCCCATGCTTCCAATAGAAAATATTTCTTTACCCGGATAAAAATGATATAATGGTTTTTTTTCAATGGGGTCGAACCCAACACTTGATACCAACCCATAATTTAAACATCGTATTTTACCCCCTAAATTTCTTCGCACACCACAAACTCCAACCTTACCCTCATGCAAAATGCATTCATGGGGACAAATATTGCATTGTACGTTCCGTTTTACTTTTTGATAAAACATTGCCATTGGTTTTATATAAAATTAAAAAAAATCAACGGAATTTTTATCACATTTTCAATACATGCAAAATATCATGTTAAAATGTGGACAAAAAATGGTAAATTTGATATAGAACTACTATCCAACCAAAACAAATAGTTATGAAAAATTTACAAGAGTTAAGAGATATTAGACAAGAAGTACTAGAAATGAGTTTTGATTTCAAAAATGTACATCGAATTATGTTCTTAGTTTATGAAGCCAAAGATTTATTTGGAGAAAACCATCCTATTCCTAACAAAGATATTGCACTACACCAAACCAATAAAGTAATTGGTGATGAATTAATGAAGTTAGTTAGGAGTAAAAATGAAAAAGAAATTGAGAAAAATTTTAATGAACTTATAGAAAGCTTTAAACTTGTATTAGCCTATATTGCTTAAATAAAGAAATTTTTTAAAGTTGACTATCCCCGAGGCAAGCCTACGAGATACCTACCGGAAGGCAGGTTTCGGCAACTTTATTTCAGCTACCGCTGAAACTCCTGTCTACCGGCAAGGCAGGCAAATTTTCTTTATGAACCCCTTTTCCGACCAATGTCGAACATTTATTCCCTTCGGTCATGAGAACGCTAACGCTTAGTTCCCTTAAAATTAGGGGAGAAAAAGCAGAACCCCGAGGCAGAGCCTCAATAAATTCTTTTAATTAAAATTGATAATAAAATTAGGGCTTCATTTAATTCTTACTATTGGTTGAATCTTCAGAATTAACCACCGGCTCATATCTAAGAAAACTACTTGAAGATAATATTTGTTGGCCTATATTGCGATTATATCCAGTTCGTATTACCGAAATTTGATTCTTATCAAAAAGAATAGATAGTAATGCGCAAATATTCTCTTCAACTAAAACTTCTTCTGTTCGATGCCATCCTTTCATGTTTTTAATCCTATCTGGAATATCAAATCGTCTATCGGACAATGTTGTTTTGTTAGTGTAACTTACACAGCAAATCTGTTGAATAGTATCAACCATTATTTGCAGCATTACACCTCCAAATAATCTCTCAACATATTTATCTTCAAGTCCTTCTAAAAAATTCTCTACCATTAACGAATCATTTTTTTCGTAATTTATAATCATCTCTTCATCTTCAAGAATAAATTTCAAAAGACAATCATCCAATTTTTCGTCATACATTTTTTGACCAAAAAGTAAAAATGGAACGAAAACCAAAAATAATACAGGAAAATATTTCATATTTAAAACCTTGTTTATGAATAATGTCATCGGATAAAGTTATAAAACTTAAATGGTTTCAATTATTTAAACTATTAAAATTCTATTTATTAGTTTCTTCCGCAACGACCACTTCGCTTATTTGAACTATTGATGATACTTGAAAATAGCCAATAGGTTGGTTTGAAATATTTGATGGAGGATTTTGAATAGGTGGCTGCAGGGTACTTAATAAGTTAGTATAGTGTCTGGATAAATCATAATAGTAATTATACATCGATTTAGTAATGCTTTGTATATTAATATGAACCGTATCATCAATATTAAAGGCATATGGAACTCGAATTTCAAAACTACCTTCTATATATGCATCATCGTAAATTAACAAATCACTATAATCATCAAACAAACTATCGTTCACCGAAACGTCTAGCTTATAATAACTAATGGTATCCTTTTTTTTATCTATATAAACATCAAAGTAATATCCTTTTACAGAAACAGTTTTGTCCTTATATCCAATATTAAATGAATCTACCACCGGAATTACCGGCATTTTTTCAACCCCTGTATATCGCTCATTCTCATAATCAATTTCAAGGGTATAGGTATTATCAGGAACTCCAAAAATGGTATAACATATATACTTTCCACTCCCTACAAATGTTAGTAATTCTGAGTGATTATATGCATCACGAAGTATTACAGATGCGTTTGAAACAGGGCTAAAATTAATGTCACTTTCAGGAATAATAGTTTTGGATATAATAATTTCGTAGGGAGGATTTAAATTATTTATATTTCCTTCAACCACTAAAACAGGCTCACCCTCTTCGAACAAGCTCTCATCAAAAGGCTGAAAGCACCCAACCAAGCTCAGGCAAAACACAACTACTATATATTTTAAAAGTTTTATCATACTAAAAATTAAAACGATAAGAAACTGATGGAACAAATTGATATAAATAATAATAGCCTGGTTGTAAATCTTGCCTTACTTCACCACTCTCTGCATCTGGAACAAAATAAGCCACACCAAGTGCATTCTTATGAAAATAGGCATTATAAATGGCAAAATTCCAATAACTTTTCCATTTTCTTGTATCATTTTTCTTACTGGCAATATCTAAACTTAAATCTAAGCGATGGTATGCAGGCAACTGCCTGGTATTAATTTTATTTTTATCAAACCTCCAATACATTCTTCCATTGCTTGAATATTTATCAACGGGAGCTGTAAACGGCAAACCTGATGCAATGGTCCATGTAGCAGACAAAGTTATTCTATTATTCAATGAATAAATTCCTGACAAGGTAAGCGAATGCTCTCTGGTATGAGATGCTGGATATTGTTTATTATTATTATATCCATCGGTAATCCAAAGTGATTTACAATAATCGTAGCTAGCAATACCTTTAATTTTATTAAATTTATAAGTGAGTAAAAATTCCGCTCCATACGATTCACCAGAAGAATGATATAAGTGTTCATAGGGTTCATCGGTAAAAATGATTCGCAAATTTCCAAAAGTTTCAATCAAATCATTCATTTTACGATAATACACTTCGCTTGAAAAACTTATTCTTGAATTGTCACGCTTATAGTATCCAAATGAGTAGTTTATACTCTCTTGCGGTTTAAAGGTTTCGTTTGCCGTCATCCATCTATTAATTGAAACCCCTATCATACTTGTGGGAAGTTGATGTAAAGGTTGAATTTGTCTACTAACACTCGCCTTAATAGTTGAATTATCTCGAAATGTAAAACCCACTTTAAGCTGCGGTTCAATAAACCACTCTTTCAATCCAACAACCGAATCAATAAACGGAACGGTAAACATATGACTTAAGCGAATGCCAGCATCAATGGAAATCTTTTTCTTAATTAAAATATGTTGCGAGTAATATAAACTATTCAACAACAATTGTTCTCGTACCGATTGAAACCGAGTAAAAAGCTCACCTTCAGTTTCTGACAAAACAGTAAACGGATCAATATTATACAAGTTACCATTATATCCAAATGAAGACTCAAATACATCTGTTTTATAAAAAGTTAAATCTGTTTTTATTTTAAAATTATAAGCATCCGATTGCCAGGTTAATATATCATCTGTTTGCGTATTACTTTGAGTCATTATATTCCTACTGACAATAAAAGTTGTATTTGAAAACAGATTGGATCCAAATAAATGATTCCACCGAATCGTTCCTAAATGGTTTGCTCTGTATATTTTCGAATATCTGTCAAATGAATCGGCTCCTGAATAACCCGAAACAAAAATTCGGTTATTTTTATTTAGCTTAAAATTCATTTTTAAATTGGTGTCGTAAAAATAAAAATTCAAGTTTTTTAAATCCTGATCGGTTGCTAAGACCTGAATTACTTTATCAACGTAGGTTCGTCTAAATGCAAACAATATGGAAGCCGACTCTTTAATTATGGGTCCTTCAACTGAAGCTCGTGCTGATATTAATCCCAAACCTCCGCTTACTTTCCATCTGTTATTATTTCCTTCACGCAAACGAACATCAATTAACGATGATAAAGCTCCACCTTCGCTAACTGGTATGTCGCTTTTATAAACATTCACATTATTAACCACATCGGGATTAAAAACCGAGAATAAACCGCCAAAATGCGATGCATTATAAACATTTGCTTCATCCATTAAAAAAACGGTTTGATCGGTACTTCCACCACGAACATTTATGCTACTTGTTGAAAGTTCATTGGTTTGAATCCCAGGAAATAATGATAAATTTCTCAAAGCATCATTTTCACCAAATAGTCCGGGTAATTCTTGTAAAGTACTAATATCAATTTTTGACATATTCATCAATTCCGATTCCAAAAAATAGTCAACCGATTTTGAATTAATTGTAATTTCTTTGACCCTATACGATTTGGACGAAAGGAAAATATTAATCCTTCTATTTGAAATTACTTCAGTTTCTAGTTCTTGTATATCGTACGATAAACAATTGAACAAAAGCCGTTGCTTACCTTCTGGTAATTTAATTGAATAAAAGCCATATGAATTGGTAATAGCACCAATATTTAATTCGGGACAATAAATGGTTGCTCCAATTAAATCTTCTCCCGTTTTATTATCTTTAATAAAACCCGTTTGGGTGTACCATTTGGGTATATATTCTTTAAAAAATAATATAATTTGATTGCCTAAAATTTTATATCCAATTTCTTGATCTTTGAAATAATCAATTAGAAAATTCTCAATAGATACTGAATCATATTTTTTTTCTGGAAATGTATGCTCTTCAAATAAATTATCAGAATATACGAATTGAATTTGAGAAGTTTTTTCAATAAATTCTAATACTTCTTTTGCATTACCTGATTTGGAATTTACTGAAATTTTTGATTGCAATAAACTTTGTTGTGCTTGAGATACAAACACAATCAAACTACAAAAAACAAAACTAATTATACGGGCAATCATGCCGTAAAATTAGAATTTTTTAAAACATTTTAGTGATTTGCTAAAGTTTTGTTAAAAACTATTTCTCTTTGAATTCTATTTTATCCTTACGGATTTTATATTCCCAATTAAACGCAACGCTTAATATTTCAGCAATATCTTCCAAGGTTGGATCATTAAAGTTGCCTGTAAATCTTAATGTATCAAGTTTTTTAGGAATAATAATTTCTCTATTAACATACCTTTCAAGAGCTTTAATCACTTCAGATAACTGAGTGTTATCAAATTTAAAGTCTTTGGTATGCCATGAAATAAGATTATGATTTATATTTGATATTTTATTCAACTTATTTTCAATCACATTATAACTAATCGAGCGTCCTTTTTCAACAATAGCAGTCTCGCTTTTTTCAGAACCAAATTCTACTATCCCTCTAATTACCTGCAACTCAACTATACTTTCTGTTGCATAAGCTCTTAAATTAAAACTTGTTCCCAAAACTTTGGTATATGTGTTATCGCTAGTTTTTATAATAAAAGGTTTTGATGCATCTTTCTCAACTTCAAAAAATGCTTCTCCTTCCAATAAAACAGTTCTATTTTTTTTATTAAAACGGTTTGGCACGGTCAATTTCGATTGTTTATTTAACCAAACCTCCGAATTATCGGGCAATACAATGTGCTTTTCAAGATTGTTTGACAAATAAATTGTATTATTTTGCTCATTAATTATGTTATAAGCACCCCAAATACTAAACAGAATAATAATGGAGGCTGCAGCTGAAGCTATTTGAACATATAATTTTCGAACTTTATTCTTTGAAGATAATTTTCTTGAATCGCGCAGGGTTTTAAAACGATTCCACTCGTCATCCAAATTTGGATTTACAACAAATTCAAGTTTTCCTGTTAATTCCCAAACTTTTTCATACTCTTTAAAAAGTTTTTGGTTATTAACAGACGAAAGCCAAGATTCTAAAATCTCATGGTCATTTTTCGACAATGAAACTGAATTAAACTTCTTGGTTAATATGTTATAAATTTTTTCCAAACTATTTTTGTTTTTCTACTGTAATAACAAATAAACTAACTCACCCCCTACCTTGAAAAAAATAAAAAATGCAAATAAATTCATATATGGTTTAAGCTTCTCTCGCAACTCCCTTAGTGCTCGACTAATATGCTTTTCAACTGCTTTTAAACTCACCTCCAAATATTCCGCAATTTCTTTATTGGTCATTCCCTCGTACCTACTTAATGAAAAAACCAGTTGACATTTCTCCGGTAAATTCTTAATTGCTTTTTCAATGGCATTTTGAACTTCACCTTCTTCAAATTCTGGTTTATTGCTAGTATAGAGTTCTTCTTTAAATACCGTCTGAATATCTTCTTCCAATTGAATTTTTTTATTCTTTTCAATAAAATTTAACGAAGTGTTAATTACGGCTCTATGCAGATATGATTTTATATTATCTTGAATATTTACATCATCACGTTTATCCCAAAATTTAATAAATACTTGTTGAGTAATATCACGGGCTTCATCTCTATCTTTAACAACAGAATATGCCACATTACTTAAAACAGTAAAGTATTTACGAAACAATAATTCAAATTGTGCTTCTGTCATTAGTTTATATTAAAGGCTCTCAAAAGTAAATAACTACTTAAAATATCCAAAACAAACCATCAAAATTAATTTGTAACCAATCGTATTTATAAGCGTCCAAGTTTACATTAATAAAAACTATTAAAAAACTATTAAATTGCATCTGCCAAATTAGGAATTACTAACCTTAATTTATTAAAAATGAAAAATGTTAAACTCCGAATTAGCTTAATTGCTTTTTCAATTTTATGTTCATCTGTAATGATAGCACAAGAAACGAAAGAAGAAGAAAAATTACCTGGTGATATTACATTACCATCGTCAAAAGAGGATTTAGAAAAATTAGCAGCCTTTGATAAAGGAGACTATAAATACTCTGTAGAATCGTATTTTGAAAAACCCCAAAAAAGTAGTTTTAAATTTTCTCCTAAAGGAAAATATTTGTCGTTTAGAGAAAAAGACGAAAATGGGAAAAGACATGTGTATGTTAAAGATACCGAAACTGAAAAAGTAACTAAAGTTATTGAAGAAAAAGAAGAATTATTAAGAGGTTACGGATGGGTAAACGATAGCAGACTTATTTATATTAAAGATCAAGGCGGCGACGAAAACTATCAGCTTTTTGCCATAAATATTGACGGAACCAATGAAAAAGCGCTAACTCCTTTTGATGGTGTTAAAGTTAGCATTATTGAAAGCTTAAAGGAGCAACCTGAATATATGATTATTCAAATGAATAAGGATAATGCAGAAGTTTTTGAACCCTACAAAATTAATGTTTCAACCGGCGAACTTGAAAAACTTTATGAAAATAAAGATATGGCCAGCCCAATTATGGGATATGATTTTGACAAAGATGGCAATCTTCGTGCTTTAACTCGTCAAGTAAATGGCATTGAAATGGAGCTTTTATATAGAACTGCTGTCGACAAAGAATTTGAAGTTGTTGAACATTACGACTGGAAAGGTTCGTTCGGAATTGTTGGTTTTAATTACAATGAAGGACAAGAACATATTGCTTTTGTAGCTACAAATTTAGGTCGCGATAAAGAATGCATTGCAAAATATGACCTTGTAAATAAAAAAGTTCTTGAAATTTTGTTTGAAAATAAAGATTTTGATGCCAGTAGAATAAATCGCTCAAGAAAGAGAAATTGGGAAATTGATTATTTTGCCTACGAAGGTGAAAAATACCACATTGAACCCGTAAGTGCTTACTACAAAAAGCTTCATGCTAAATTTGAAAAACAATTTGCTGGAAAAGATTTCTATGTTACCGATAAAACTGATGATGAAGACAAATATTTATTATATGTAACCAGCGATAAATTATATGGTGAGTACTATGTTTACAATGTTAAAAACAACAAATTTAAATTAATGATAAACATGATGCCTCAGCTTAAGGAAAATGATATGGCTGAAATGCGTCCAATTAAATTTAAAAGTCGCGATGGATATACAGTTTACGCTTATATAACACTACCAGAAAAAGCTATCAAAGGCGAAAAAGTACCTATGATAGTAAACCCTCATGGAGGCCCTTACGGAGTGCGCGATTCATGGGGTTTTAATCCAGAAACTCAACTTTTTGCAAGTCGCGGATATGCCACTTTACAAGTTAATTACCGAGGATCGGGTGGTTATGGTAAAGAATTTTATTTAGCTGGAAGCAAGCAAATTGGAAGAAACATGCTTAACGATCTGGAAGATGGTGTAAAGTATTGTATTGAACAAGGATGGGCTCAGGAAAACAAAGTGGCTATTTATGGAGCTAGTTATGGTGGATTAGCCACTTTAGGTAGTTTAATTAAAACTCCTGACTTATATGTTTGTGGTATTGACTACGTGGGCGTTTCAAACTTATTTACATTCGTAAATTCATTCCCTGCATATTGGAAACCTTTCATGGCACAGTTTTATTCACAATGGTACGATCCTGAAAATCCTGAAGAAAAGAAAATTATGGAAGAAGTTTCGCCTGCCTTAAGAGCCAATGAAATTGAAAAACCATTATTTGTGGTTCAAGGTGCAAACGACCCGAGGGTGAATATTAACGAATCGGATCAAATTGTACAAACCATAAGAGCAAAAGGTAAAGATGTTCCATATATGGTTAAATACAACGAAGGACACGGATTTGGACACGAAGAAAATCAACTAGAATTATACAAATGTATGGTTGGATTTTTCGCTCAACATTTGAAATAAAGTATATGAACCCTGTCAGAGATATACTATAATTTCAAAATTCACTGACAGGGTTTATAATTTATTTTTTTATTCCTCCGAGAAGTAAACTAAAAACCTACGGTAAGCAGCATAAATTTTTGACTTCGATAAAAAACCTTCGTATTTTCCATCCTTCAACACAGGTAAATTCCACGCTCCTGAAGTTTCAAATTTATCCATTACCATTTCCACAGTATCTTCCATTACAATCGTATCTGGTGGGGTTGTCATTAAATCCTGAACCAAAGTGTTATCATACATTTCCTGATTAAACATTACCTCACGAATATCATCTAATAAAACAATACCCAATAATTCATTATCATCATTTACCACCGGAAAAATATTTCTGCACGATTGCGAAATAGCTTTTACTAATATTCGCAAAGTATCTTCAGGTTTAACCTTAATTAAATCACGTTCCACCTCGTTTATCAAAGTCATTAGAGTTAAGGCTGCACGATCTTTATTATGCGTTATTAATTCACCTCTTTTAGCCAACCTTTTGGTATAAATTGAATGAGGTTCGAAATACATAATGGTTAAATATGAAATGGTTGATGCAATAATTAAAGGAATAAACAAACCATATCCGCCCGTAATCTCAGCAATTAAAAATATAGATGTTAAAGGAGCATGCATTACTCCAGACATAAAAGCAGCCATTCCCACAAGGGCAAAATTCGCTTCACTAACTTGGATAAATGTAAATTTATTTAATAATATAGCCACTAAATAGCCTAATACACCTCCCATAAATAAAGCAGGGGCAAAAATACCTCCAACCCCTCCTGCACCATTAGTAATTGAGGTTGCAAATACTTTAAAAGCTAAAAGCAAAATCAAAAAACCAGTTAATACAAGTATATTATTTTCATAACCATATAACAACGAATGATTCATTAACTGATCACCATGTCCTGAAAGTATCAAACTTATTGAAGAATAACCTTCACCAAAAAGTGGGGGAAACAAAAAGATTAAAATGCCTAAAGATATTGCTCCAACGATTAGTTTGTATTTTTTCTTTTTGAGTTTATCAAACCACACTTCAATTCGCATACCCATGCGAGTAAAATACAGACTCAATAAACCAGATACAATTCCTAATAATAAAAACCAAGGAATATTACCAATAACAAATTCATCGACCAGATTAAAGGAATAAAGTGCCGCACCATTTCCCATAAAAAAATAAGCCATTACAGCGGCAGAAACAGCAGAAATCAATAAAGGAATCAAAGATGCCATGGATAAACCAAGCATCAAAACCTCTAAGGTAAAAACAAAGCCTGCAACCGGAGCTTTAAATATACCTGCAATAGCTCCAGCCGCTCCACAACCTATCATTAAGGTTAATTGCTTATAATTTAATCTAAAAAAACGAGCTAAATTTGAACCTATGGCAGCGCCGGTTAATACAATGGGAGCCTCTGCTCCAACCGATCCACCAAAGCCAATGGTAAAGGTACTGGCAACAATACTGGAATACATGTTATGAGGTTTTAGCTGCGACTTTTCTTTTGAAATGGAAAATAATATTCTACTAATTCCATGGCCAATATTATTTTTTACAAAGTAGCTAACCCAAATTATTGTTAATATAATACCAATAGCTGGCAAGCCTAAATACAAGTAATTACTACCACCTATTTCCAGTTGACTTTCTAAAAATTTATGTGTATAATGAATGGCATTTTTAAGAATAACTGCTGCCAAACCACTAAGAATTCCTACAACCAAACTTAAAATTAAAATAAACTGACGTTCTTTAATACGCTTAATACGCCACTCATTAATACATTGCAGAAAATTATTCATAATATAACTATAAGAAAATCAACAAATAAAGCTATTTTTAAATGCCGCGCAAATTTATTATTAAATAACACACTGGCAATTATTATTTTGAAAATTTACTAATAAATGCCGTAATTTGGAATCAATTTAATTAAGATAAAAAAAATGCAAAACAGAATAATAGATTTATTTGAAATAAAATACCCAATAATTCAAGGAGGAATGATTTGGTGTAGTGGTTGGGAACTTGCATCGGCGGTAAGCAATTCAGGTGGTCTTGGTCTAATTGGTGCGGGGTCTATGCATCCGGAAACTTTAGATATTCATATTAAAAAAACCAAAGCAGCTACCTCTAAACCCTTTGGTGTAAATGTCCCCTTACTTTATCCTGACATGGATAAAATAATAGAAATAATTATTAATAATAAAGTTCCCATTGTGTTTACCAGCGCTGGGAATCCTAAAACATGGACAAAAACATTACAAGAAAATGGAATTAAAGTGGCTCATGTAATTGCAAATACAAAATTTGCTTTAAAATGCGAAGAAGCTGGAGTTGATGCCATAGTTGCAGAAGGATTTGAGGCTGGCGGCCACAATGGACGCGAAGAAACAACCACCCTGTGTTTAATTCCAAGAATTAAGCAAGAAATTTCAATTCCACTAATTGCAGCCGGAGGTATTGGTTCGGGTCAGGCAATGGCTGCGGTATTTGCTTTGGGAGCCGAAGGAGTACAAATTGGAAGCCGATTTGCTGCATCCATAGAATCATCGGGACATGAAGCTTTTAAAACAGAAATAGTGAAAGCCGCTGAAGGCGACACCAAACTTGCTTTAAAAAACTTGGCTCCAGTTCGCTTGTTGAACAATCCATTTTATCAACAAGTTAGAGAATTGGAGCAAAGGGGAGCCTCTTTAGAAGATTTCAAAACCTTGCTAGGAAAAGGCAGAGCAAAAAAAGGCATGTTTCAAGGCGATTTAGTGGAAGGCGAACTGGAAATTGGACAAGTTTCAGCAGCAATAACTAAAATTGAATCGGTAGATGAAATAATAAAAACAATTGTTGCGGAATTTAACAATACAATTTCTGAAATTGGAAAATTGAGTGTTTAAAGAAAGTGAAACCTAAGTTGAGCGATTTGAATAAAATGAAAAGCGCTATACTTAGAGTTAACCCCGACCTAGAAATTGTTGGTTTTCACAATTTGAGTGAAATGAAAAATTTGAAAACCTTACAATAACTCAGTCGCTTGAGCAGAATAGCGATAGCTAATCGCTCAATTTGGGTGAAAGCTAAAATGGCAATTATTCCAAGTCTTTAACTTATGATATATTAATAATTAAAGCTATAAACCAAAATAACTATATGGTTATCCCTATGTCAACCTAAATTGACAAATTAGAAATGGTGATTTTAAAAAGTCGATTAATACATTCAGACAATTAATTGCCTGTAAGGCATATTTATTTCAGCCGGAGGCAACGCCTCCGGTATTGAACAGTTGAAAAATTGTTGCAAGCAGATATATTAATGATAATTGATACTTACATGCAACGAAACGTATAGTAATTATCAGGCATAAGCCACAACACTCTCAAACATCAATTGATATAATAATAAAAGAGAGTAGATTTGGG
>JAEINW010000151.1 GCA_016342715.1 Salinivirgaceae bacterium
AAAATACAAGAAAACCTATACAATACATGCCTATTTGGATGTTATTGTGCAAGAAACATGTACATATATACTAGTTGGTATTCAATGCCGCTGCGCTTGAATCTCTACGTCTCTGCGAGACTCCCGATATTCGCATTGAATACCAACGGCTCTGATAACAAAAAAAATTGCGCAGCTTCGCGTATCTGAAATATTGAAAATATGAATTTAACATTTATAAATATTGGATTGATAATAGATATTATAGGAGTCATATTGCTTTATTTATTTGGTATGCCAGAGGCATTATTTAATCATGGTAATTTCTTTCATGATTTTAGATCAAAAGAAGATATTTCATACATAAACATGGCAAAGTATCTTTCAATTCTCGGAATTATACTATTAATAGTTGGATTTGCTTTACAAATAATTGGAAACAACTTTACTTATTTCTCAAATCTTTTATAATTACAATAACTAAACTGGTAACCACAAAAATAAGACATAGTATTGCAAGAGTAAAAGAGATTATAGCTGATGATTCATCTGAGTTCATAATGTATAATTTAAATTAATAAAGGAGTCTACGACATCAACTAAACAGTAGTTTTACGTCAGCACCAATTTTAAGAAATACGTAAAAAAATCATACAGATGAAAACAAAACCAACATATCAGGAATTAGAAAATCAAATTGCCGAACTTAAAAAGCAAAATGAAAAACTAATTAACATCTTTAATTACATGACAGATGTAGTGTGGTCTATATCGTGGCCTGATTTGACACACCATTATTTTAGTTCTGCATTGGGAAAGCTATACGGAAGACCTGTGCAGGAGTTCATGGATAATCCCCTTCTGTTTAAAGAAGTTACCCATCCTGATGATCAACACCTGACAGAAAAGGCTATGAAGCAACTAGTAGAAGAAGGCGAAGCTGAACGAGAATGTCGCATTATAAAGCCTGATGGAAGCATTGTTTGGGTAAACGATAGATCAAAGATGATTTATGATGAAAACCATCAACCAATAAGGGTTGAGGGAGTGACCCGGGACATCACCGAACGCAAGCAGGCAAAGGAAAATCTGGTAAAAGAAAAAATATTTTCTGAAAAAATTATGGAAACTGCTGATGCAATTATTGTCGGGCTTGATAAAGACCACATCATACGAATTTTTAACCATGGAGCTGAAAAGATTTCTAAATATAAAAAAGAAGAGGTAATCGGGAAGGACTGGTTTAAGATGTTTTTTCCAAAAGAGATGCTGGGTGAAATGAATAAAGTATGGAAAAATGCTTGGGGGATTAAAACTCATTCCTACATAAACTCAATACTTACTAAATCAGGCGAGGAGATATTTATTTCATGGCAAACTACCGGTATGTATGATAGTGCTGATGTATCAAAACATCTATTGCTTTCAATTGGCGAGAACATCACCGAACGCAAGCAGGCGGAAGAAGCACTTATATATGAAAAAGACAAAGCTCAACAATATTTAAATATTGCCGGAACTATGCTCCTTGCTCTTGATACTAATGCTTGTGTCACTTTAATAAATCAAAAAGGCTGTGATATTGTAGGAGATGCTGAGGCGGATATTTTAGGGCTAAATTTCTTTGATAAGTATCTTTCAAAAGACATTGTAGATATTGTAAAAGATTTATTTAAAAAAACACTTACAGGAGAGCTTGAGTTTGTCAAGAATTATGAAAACCCAATTATTAATAGCTACGGTGAGGAAAGAATTATTTCATGGAATAGTACATTATTTTATGATGATAAGCAGAATATTATTGGAATGTTAAATTCTGGTGAAGACATCACCGAACGCAAGCAGGCTGAAGAAGAATTAATTAAAGTCAAAGAAAAAGCCGAAGAAAGCGACCATTTAAAATCTGCATTTCTTGCCAATATGTCGCATGAAATTCGTACTCCTATGAATGCTATTTTAGGCTTTTCGAGTTTACTGAAAAAGAAAAATATATCAGAAGAAAAAAAAGATAAATATCTTGAGCATATCGAGATAGGAGGGAATAGATTACTTCATTTAATTTCTGACATTGTTGATGTTTCTAAAATGGATGCCAATCAGCTTTCTTTAAATCAAGAAGCATGTAACGTAAATAAACTTATTGATAATTTACAGGAACAATTTAAAGTTGGTGTAACTAAATGTGATATAATAACAACTAAAGGATTATCCGATGCTAAAAGTAATATAACAACTGATAGTACAAGATTATCACAGATACTTTCTAATCTCATCGAAAATGCCTTGAAATTTACTAAAAAAGGAGACATTGAATTTGGTTATACATTAAAAGAGAAAATGCTCGAGTTTTACGTGAAAGACTCCGGTATTGGTTTAAATAAGAAAGACCATACTATCATATTTGACAGATTCACACAAGTTGATAATGACTACACTCGCTCAGGTTCGGGTACAGGACTTGGATTAGCAATTGTAAAGAGTTTAACAAAACTGTTAGGTGGCGAAGTTTGGGTTGAATCAGAAAAAGGCGAAGGAGCTACTTTCTATTTTACTATTCCTTATACAAGTACCGAATACAAAACAGGAGAAGCTAGTGAGACTACATCTGGACTTGATTTGAGCAAAGAGACAACCATATTAATTGCAGAAGATGAATCCTCAAATTTCATGTATCTGGAAGCTTTGTTAGAAGAATTCCAATGCAAAATTCTGCATGCAAAAAATGGAAAAGAAGCCATTGAATTGCTGGAAAATAATGACGCCATTGATTTAATATTAATGGATATAAAAATGCCTGTAATGAATGGCTTAAAAGCTACTATGAAAATTCGGGAAACCAATAAAGCTATTCCTATTATTGCCCTTACGGCATACGCCATGGCAGATGACAAGCAAAAGGCTCTGGATGCTGGATGCAACGACTATTTAGAAAAACCATTATCGGAGGACAAGCTGGCTGAAATAATAGGAAAATACATAAAAAAAGGTGCTAACACGCGTTATAGGTCATAGCTGCCCTTCGGGACAGCTCCGCCCCATACCGCAGTCGTTAGCTGCAATATAAAAAAACAATGAAGAAACTTAGTGAAAGCATTCTTATCATGAACAAATTTTCCAGAGAAATTGGTCATAGGATAAATCTCATTGTTGATTTTGAATTTCCAAAACAAAGTCAAGAAACTATATCAGACAGGAATATGGCTTTACTAAACTCATTGTTTTACATGTCTGTAATTGACTCTATTTCATACCTTGACGAATACCAACAATATTTTGGATCAAAAACGGAAACAGTTTTTAAAGAACGAATAACAATTGTAAAGGCTATTAACAAACCATTTATTTCTCGAATAAATAAATGGAAAAACTTAAGAGATTTAAGAAATCACCTATTAGCTCATAATTTAAGAATTGGGAAAAACGGCAGATTTATATTTAGCATCAAAGATTTAAACTATGATGCACCTAGAAACATAAATGATTTATACCTATTACACAATTTAATTTCATTTTCAAGTCAGACTGTTAATTCAGAATTCAAGGAAGAATTAGAAAAATATGGAATTAGAAAAACTGAAAAGTTAAAAGAAAATGATAAAATTCTTTCAAAAGATCAAGTCAGTACAATTACAGCTGAATTAGTTAAAGAAGCTAATATGATTAAGAAAGAGAAGAATAGAAACTACGAGTTTTTAATTAATGAATTAATTGATTGGAATAAATTATAAAAAAAATTTACTGCAACTAAAAATTAACCAAAACTAAATTTATGGCACAAACGACAACAGAGATAAGATGCCCAAAATGCAACTCAAACCAGTTGACAGCAAACAAAAAAGGATTTAGTGGAAAGAAAGCTGTAGCAGGTGCAGTTTTAACAGGAGGAATTGGTTTACTAGCTGGGACACTTGGAAGCAATAAAGTAAAAATAACCTGTCTTGCATGCGGAAAAGAATTTAAACCAGGAGAAGGTAAAAAAACAACAATTCTTATTTCAAATCCTGAAAAGAATAATCAAGAATCAAACATTTCGAAATCTTCTGAACTAGATTTAATTGACCAAAGAATTTTAGAATTGTGTTCCAAAGAGAGTCTTTTATCTGCCGTAAAATATTGCAAAGAAAATAAAGAATGGGATTTAAGCAAATCGAAAAAATATGTTGAAAATTTGGCAGCACAAAATGGAGTTGAAGTGCAAGGTGGAGGTTGTTTTATTGCCACAGCTTGTTACGGAAACTATAATTCTCCTGAAGTTATAATTCTAAGAAAATACAGAGATGAAAGGTTACTAAGTTTTTCTTTAGGCAAATTATTCGTTTGGTTTTATTACTTAACATCTCCACGTTTGGCTGAATTAATATCAAAATCTAAGGCTTCAAAAAAAGCTGTTAGGAAATATTTATTGCAACCACTTATTAGAAAAATAAATCAAAATGACAGTTCAATCAGAAAAGATATCGAATTTAAATAAAAAATACAGCAGCTAACAAAAGCTATAGTTCATGGCGCTCAGACAGGTCACGAAACTCTAGGGTTTTCGTGGCGTTTCCTGTCCTCGGCGGACAGGAAAGCGTGCCGCAAAAATGCGCCACGCAACCATAGCTAAACCGTTGTGCTTCATGCTGAAAGAAACAGAGAACCTTGGATATATGGTGTGAATTATAAAGAAAATAGAACGTCAAATGAATATAAATAATAAGAAAATATCACCTCAAGCAATAATGGCTTTAAAAGAAGCCTTATCTGTTATCTTTTGGAAAAAGGATGAGTTAAAAGACTTTATTAAACTCACATTAAATAATTCTGCAATTGTAAATACAATTAATTGGAATGGAACAAAGAGAGAAAGTGTTAAGGAATTAGTGGAACGAATGATAAACCGACCTGATATTTACAAAGAAGATTTATTAAATCTGTTATTAGCAGTAACTGATTTTACAGATTTTCCACATTTGGAATTTTGGGATGAAGATGGAACAAAAAGGGAAAAAGCTAAAACTGCAGTTGACAAACTTAGGAATCAAACAAAAGGGTATATTCAAATAAGTAAAGAGCAAGATGAATCGAAGAAACGACGAATAGAAACAGAAAAACGAATAGCAAAAAACAAATCTCTTGAAAATGAACTTGATGATTTAAAGCAAAAGTTTAATAAAATTGCTTCAAATAAAAACCTTCAACAAAGAGGATATGATTTAGAAAAATTCCTTACTGAGTTATTCCTTCTTTATGAATTAGACCCAAAAGGTTCTTTTAAAAATTATGGTGAACAAATTGACGGTGCTTTTACATTCGATGGCACTGATTATTTGCTTGAAGCAAAATGGAAACGTCAAGTTGACAGAGGTGATTTGGCATCATTCTGCTATAAAGTTGAATCCAAACTTAAAATTGCAATGGGTTTATTAGTTACTATGGATGGATTGACACCCGAAGCAATTTCCCCAGACTTTAAGTCCATAATAATTATGGATGGGGCTGATATTAATGCAATAATTGAAAACCGAGTTAGCCTCCCCGACTTATTATACAAAAAGAGGAGAAAAGCGACAGAATCTGGAAACATTTATGTAAGATTCCATGAATTATAATCAAGAAGAATTAGAGAAAATAATACAAACGAGCTGTTCTGAACTTTTGAAAGAACAACCAATGCTTTTTGACCCGAAACATGATATTAATGAAAGAACTGTTTCAGGTGAATTATCAACAAAAATCGGAAATCTTGTAATTGACTTTCATGTTAACAGTGAGTACAATAGAATGACAGATGAGTATGGAACCCAAATTCCCAAAAGAATTAATTTTAATCCCAATAACGCTCAACCTTCAAGAGTGTTTCCAGATATAATTATTCATCGACAGGAAGATGGGATACACAACTTACTTATTATTGAGATTAAAATGAATTGGAAGAATGGTCAAAAAGACAGGGACATTGAAAAATTACACAGATACATAGAGGAATTAAACTATCAATTCGGTTTGTATTTAGAACTTGGAGAAAATGGTATAGTAGAAATGCAATGGTTTTCATAAACAAATAAAAGCACGAAAGCACAACAAAAGCTATATGTAATGAGGGGTTCAGCGGGTAATTTAACAGCAGTTCTTCGTTGTTACACCGCCAATTCGTCTTTGACGATTGGCGTAAAAAAATAAAATATGAATAAACGAATTGGCTCAGTGCAAATTGAAAGTGAAGTGCTTCGAAAACCCGCACTCCACATAGCCAAACCGTTATGCCTAATGCTAAATAAAATTTTAACAAAAAAATAAATCCTAATTAAAAACAAAAAATTATGCCTTTATTACATCGCTACAGAGTTTTTATCAGCCATGCTTGGCATCGACACGAAGGATATGATCGAATGATTCAATTCCTTAATGATGCACCTCTTTTCATCTATTCAAATTACAGTGTTCCTCAAGACAAGGCATTTGAAGGTATGAATAATAGCAAATTAGTTGAACAGCTTAAAAACCAAATTCGTCCAGTAGAAGCCGTAATTATTCTAGGTGGAGTTTATGTTTCTTACAGCAACTGGATACAATTTGAAATAGATTTTGCGAAATCTTTAAACAAGCCTATTATTGGTGTAAAGCCATGGGGTGCACAGAGAATGCCTCAAGCTGTGACAGATTCTGCAAATACAATCGTAGGTTGGAATACTTACTCAATTATTCAAGCAATTCGACAATATGCAATCTAATTACGAAAGGCCTGAATATCCTGCCCTGTATGATTCTTCAAATAATGCCTCTTTAGAAAGCCAAAAGCATTATTTACTAGTAATGAAATGGTATTTAGGGTTATCAATTCTTGCAGCAATCTTGTCAATTTATATTAAAGAATCGACAATAGCTGGAATAATTGCTACCATAGCATTCTTTGCAATTCTTTTTCTTACAATCTTCCAAGCTGTTAAACGATTTGACAAGACTTGGTATAATGGTCGAGCAGTCGCAGAATCTGTAAAGACTAGGACATGGAGATTTGTAATGCGTGCTGAGCCTTATTTTGACACCGATAATATATCAGATATTAAGGCCGAATTCTGTTCTGACTTAAAAGACATTCTTGAACAAAACAGAGAACTAGGAAGTTATTTGGCTCACGAGAGTGTAACAAAGGAAACCATTACAGACTCCATGTTGGAAATACGAGCAAGGGATATTACTGACAGACTCAACTATTATATTAGTAACAGAATTAATGAACAAAGAACTTGGTATCTTACAAAAGCTAATATAAACAAGAGAAAAGCGAGAGACTGGTTTATAGGTTTAATAGCAACAAACTCTGTAATTATAGTTCTGCTACTCATTGAAATAGGTTATAATGTTTATAATTTACCAACTCCAGCACTTATCGTTGTTGGAGGAAGTATTCTTTCTTGGACGCAAATTAAAAAATTTCAAGACCTAGCAACCTCTTATTCCTTAACTGCTCATGAGATTGGTATTATTAAAAGTCAAAGTTTTTTAGTTAGTGGTGAAAAAGAAATGTCGGACTTTGTTAAAGATGCTGAAAATGCTTTTTCACGAGAACACACACAATGGGTAGCAAGAAAAGACAAGCAATAAAGCACTAGGCATAACAACGGCTCATAGTGCATGTCGCTAAGTCGGTTAAAAAACATCACGGTTTTCGTGTTGTTTCCTGTCCCTCGGGGGACAGGAAAGCGTGCCGCAAAATGCGCCACGCACCATAGCCAAACCGTTGTGTTTCATGCTGAAGACATTTGCGTTAATTACATTCAAAACCGAAAATAATAAACTAAAAACCTAGGATTTAAACGTACCACATATGAAATATAAAATAATAAGTGTTGAATCAAGAAAAGGAGGGGTTGGAAAAACAACAGCGGCATTAAATCTATCTAGACTATTAATTGATAAAGGATATGATGTTTTATTAATAGATATTGATATTACTGGAACGAATATAGTTGATGCTTTGGATTCTTCATATTGGAAACAAATTATTAATCCGATAAAGCATAAAGGCAAAAATGCAAATCTATTGAATATCTATCAAGATTTATATATGCGAGGGCTTAAATTGCCAAGTTGGAAAACCAAAAGCGATGAGGACGAAATAATAGATTTTGGATTAAGAAAAAACAATATAAATATCCTCGGGTCTGAAATTTACAATAATGTCAGCAACAATAACCAAAACAATTTAATTTGTAATCCGAGTTTGCTCTTTGATGAACTGCATGCTTATTGGTTCGTAGAATATCTACAACAAATTTGTAATTCTTTTGCGAATAAGATAAATAATAAGAAAATTGCTGTCATTCTGGATAATTCACCAGGTTTTGTAGGGATCAACCCTGCAATTCATGAGTGGTTAACGGATATTGGACCAGTGAACGGTAAATTCCTAACTATATCTTCACTCGACAAGCAAGATTTAATTTCTTGTAGTAGAGCAATAGACAACTTGCATGGTTTATTTCAGAACAAATTTATTGGAGCAAAACTTTACGCTGAAACAATCAAGAAATCCCCTATTAAAGACTTTAACCTCTCTGGAGTCTCCAAGAGCTTTTATTTAAGAATTGCCTCTAAAAACTTAAACGAGGATGCCACCGAAGCTTATAATCTACAGAATATTAATAAAATTGACTTTACAAAAAAACCAAACCTTTATCAAGCAATAATTATAAATAAGGTACCAATGGAAATTAAGGATAATTCATTCTTGTATGATTTCTCTGACATAAGGTATTTCTCTGGAAATGGAAGAGTAATGAATGAATTATTAGGAAATCATAATAATGAAAATATTAACCATCTGGTTTTCTATGATGAATATATTAACCTCCAATTTGTAGAGCCTTCTTTATCAAGGAATAGTAAAGCATATGATAGACGCTCAAATTTATCCATTGTTAGGAGGCATTTCTCAAGACTCGAAACAAAAATTATCAATAATCGAAAGGAAACAAAATACAATGACAACCTATCAATTTCTAACATAAACTATGATGTAATTGAAAAGAATATTGAATTATATCAAAATGAATTAGACAAGCTGATTGATAGATTAAAAAGGTCAAACCTAAGAAACATTGTCAGATTAATAAGTAAAGAGTGGTATCCAGAAACGCCAATAGAAACTCTGCGTCAATATTTCAATGAATTTTTAATCGATTATAGTCATTCGAACTTTGACTATGAGGACAATATTGAAAAAAGTGATAGAATGAAGATGTTCTTTAAAGAATTCGCCTATCAAATTGAGAGACAATTGAGGAATAATAAGATGTCACAAATATTTTATGATAACTCCATGTATAATCCTTCATTCAATGCTGTATTATACTTAGTTGTTTCGCCATTTTTAGGAGATAAACACACCTTAGAAGAGCTCACAGAAATAACATCTGCAATCTTAAGTATTCAATTAGAAAGATTTTCTGAGTATCAATCAAATAGTGAAAATAAAAGACAATCTATTAGAGAATTCCTTATATCCGAATCAAAAAGCAAATTATCATTAAACAATGAAAAACTATACAGATTAATCAAAAGATCAAATAGGAAGATTAGCAGAAATGAAGTTTTTATCACTGATTTCTATAATTCTTTTTGCAAGGCACAAATAAGGATAATTGACATTGATGAAGATTTCGATTTTTTAATTGATGTATTAAAACAAATATCATGTGGAACAGAAAATAGAAAAGAAATTCTATTCCCGTACATCAAAGATGCTCTTGACAATGTTATTGTTCTTAAAACAATTCCACATTCTAGAGCAAATAATGAAATGCAAAAAGGGTTTAAAAGCGCTACATACATGACGGAATTTCAAGAAAGCCTAAGCAGTATAATTGAAAAATGGGGGGTTAAATAATGGAATTTAGTTTAAAAGATTACAACTCCCTCAATTCAAAGAATATTGATCTGTTTCCTAGGAATTTCTTTCCATATATTCCCTTAGATAGAAAAAACTATAACGCTCTAGAGAATAACCATAAGGAATCTGGGCTAAAAATTACGGATGCATTTAGAGAATTAAAAAAAAGAACCGGAAAGAATTACTTTAACAAAGTATATCCAGCCCAAAGTACAGCATTGAGTTTTTCAGAAAAATCATTTCCTGCCTATCGTTTTCTTTTACCAGAAGTACTAGTTGATGATTGGCTCAGCATAGTTGATTTCCATAAGAAACATAGTAGGGATCATGCCTTGCATCAACCTTTAACTGCTTACATCGTTTATAAGCTTTTAGGTGGTGGAATTTCAAAGAAATCTCTGAAAATTGGAGATAAGTACTTATTGGATTTATGTGTGGATCAAATTTTTTCATCACCTAAAACAAATTATCTTAAAGAATATGTTCTTAATTTGGGAGCAAATTCTAGTGATGTTTTAGATCTCCTTCTGGACAATACCATAAGTCGTGAATTTTGGAAAAGTTTATTTTTTGAAACTGCAATAGTTTCTGCAATATTTCATGATGTTGGTTACCCTTGGCAATATATCAACAGATTAAATCATAGTTTAAGTAGTTCTGACTTTTCACCAAATAATTTAGCATCAAATTCCAAGTTTGTTTATGAAACGTTTCAAGATCGTTTAATACTGTTTCCTTTCAATGGTTACAATTCATTGACTAAAAATACACCAAGCAACTGGAATGAGAAATTACTAAATCTGATTTCATCTTCACTTTCCAAAACACATGGATTTCCAGGGGCTCTAGGATTTTTATATTTGAATGACATAACGAGAGAGTTTCCAACAAAAAAGAAATTACCATTTCATCATTTTTGTGTTGACTGGGCAGCCTTGGGTATAATGATGCATGATTTAGGAAAAATATATGTTGGTGATAGTTCATGCCCCCCTGAAAATGGACAAATGAGGCTAGAGTTTGACCGAGATCCTTTATCATGTATAATCACTTTGGCGGATTTATTAGAGGAATTTGAAAGACCAAACGTTGATTTTGATGTTTATACAGAAAGCAGTAAGTATAAATACGACTTTGCATGTTTAAGCTCCAAAGTCACATTTGCAAATAACATTCTGAAAATTGAATATAAGTATAAGGACAGAAATGGAGTTGCAAATAAATTGCCCTTTATTGCGAAAGAAGAAAAGGAATTCTTTGATTCTGATTATGGTTATTTAGATTTCTCGAGCATTGGTATTGATAAAGTAAAAATGTATGCGAGAGGAAAATAAAGCACGAAAACACAACAATGTGTATAGTGCATAAGGGTTTCAGAGGTTTTCGAGCGTTATCACCCGCGTCAATTTTGGGTGGTAACTTGATAGGTTTGAAGCCCGCAATCCCTTACGACACCATACACTAAACGTTAGCAAATATTATAAAACAATAACATAATGCTTAAAAAACGAACATCGAATTGGGAGATTAAAGAAGAAACAAAAGGACTAATGTTTTTTGCACAAAGAATGGATGAGGCGTTATTTGATTACACAGCAGAAAAGTATAAGGCATCGGTGTTATATTCAGCTAATTCTTGTCTTGAAGTATTAGATACAATTGCTCAAATTAATGACGGTATTTGGACAATAAAAACTTTAGAAACTGTTTATACTGAATTTAAGTCTATTTATAATAAGGATGAAACTGCAAAATTACTTGTAGGCGATATTGACTCATACTATCTAACAAATATTGACGAGAATAACTTGGATAATCTTAAAGCAAATTTAGAGTTGCTATATTTTAAAATTAGACCTGTTAAATATCTTGTAAAAGTAAAAGAGCAGCTAATTGTCGAAACAAATGGAGCTAAGCGTAATATTGAAATTGAAAAACTTACACTGCGGTTAATAGCTGTACTAACCCATATTGGATATAGTCAGGAATTCATTTATTACGAGACTAATAATTTTTTCTTCAAATCACATAAAATTGAAAATACAGTAATAATAAATGACTATTTCAAGATTTTCAATCTTGAGGTTTCCAAATTTGATGTTTACTTAAAGGCTAACAAATTATTTGATGAAATAAAGGATGCTTGTAGTAGATTTAAAACAGAAATAGTCACGGAAATTATTCTTACAACCTCGAATATTAGAAGACTAAAAATTAGTGATAATGAATATTTAATAAAAATATCAGATATTACTGCCTATGACCCACAAAAAGCAAAATTTATTGCTCATAAAACACTTTCAAAAATAGGCGATTTGTTCACTTTCTTTCATCATAAACAAAGATTAGTCTGGGGTGAGGATGTTATTGTTTACAACAAGAAAAACAAAGAAGAGATCTTTTTGAGAGGTAATTCTTCTTCAATGCTAAAAGGTTTTGATTTTTATCCTAAAAAAGCTGCCGAGCGTCTTGACATAATGCTTCGCAAATTTGACCTTCATCAAGGATCATTTTTTAGATTTAATAGAAGTATTGATTTTCATGGGACAGCTATTGATAATAAATATCCAGAAAATCAACTTTTACAAAACTGGATAGCTCTTGAAACACTAATAGTTGAAAACAAAAATGATTCAAAAATAAATCAAATAATTTCTGCATTAATTCCTATTTTAAATTATGAATATATTAAGAGGATCTTTATTGAACTTTCCTCGGATATCGAAAGACTAAGAAATAAGGAAGTTTTAAAATTGTTAAATGAGGTTGACGTAGGAACAGAACTTTATGAAAAGCTGGCTGCATTAACTACAATAAAAAAATACTTGCCTATTGCTCAAAAAATATTTGAAGAATGTTCTGATTTTCCATTATTAAACTATAGAATTTTTTGGTTAAACAAGAACCTTTCTGATTCTTTGAAAGTTTCAAAATTTATTAAAAAACATACACAGAGAATAGAATGGCATATTAGAAGAATTTATAGAGCTAGAAATCTAATAGTTCACACTGGACAGGTTCCGAGCTCAATTGAAAGATTAGTTGAAAGCAGCCATTCTTATTTAGATGAAATGGTTAATTTAATAATGAATTTATCAATAAATGGGAAGCAGATTAGGACAATTGATCATGGCATCAGAGAAATAAAGATAAGAAATAGAATGCACATAGACATATTAACAAAAGCAGGAGAGATCGAATGCACAGATGAAAATTACAAAAATATTCTATGGTGCGAGTTATAACATTTGCTAACAAAGAACTGAGCTAAAATCCAAACAATTCTTCCTGTATTTTTATATAGCTTTTACCTTTAATACACTTCTGT
>JAEINW010000152.1 GCA_016342715.1 Salinivirgaceae bacterium
CGTTATTCTGATGGTTTGCATCAAGCAATTGAAGCTAAGGAAAATGTTAAAATTGAGGCTGCAACTCAAACTTTTGCTACCATTACTTTGCAAAATTACTTTAGAATGTACAGCAAACTTGCTGGTATGACAGGTACTGCCGAAACTGAAGCAGGAGAATTATGGGACATATACAAATTAGACGTAGTTGTTATCCCCACAAATAGACCTATTGTAAGAGACGATCAGGAAGATTTAGTTTTTAAAACTACTCGCGAAAAATACAATGCGGTAATTAATGAAATTGTAAAACTAGTGGATGCCAACCGTCCGGTACTTGTTGGTACAACTTCTGTAGAAATATCGGAATTGCTGGGAAGAATGCTTAAAATCCGTGGAATTAAGCATAATATTTTGAATGCAAAACTGCATCAGCGTGAAGCAGATATTGTTGCTGAAGCAGGTAAAGCCAAAATAGTTACTATTGCCACCAATATGGCGGGTCGTGGTACTGACATTAAACTTTCAAAAGAAGTTATAAAAGCAGGTGGTTTAGCTATATTGGGTACTGAGCGCCATGAATCACGTCGCGTCGACAGGCAGTTACGTGGTCGTGCGGGTCGTCAGGGAGACCCAGGTTCATCGCAATTTTTCGTTTCTCTTGAAGACAATTTAATGCGTTTATTTGGTTCCGATAGAATTGCTGGCTTAATGGATAAAATGGGACTTAAAGAAGGTGAAGTGATTCAGCATTCAATGATTTCAAAATCGATTGAAAGAGCCCAAATGAAGGTTGAAGAAAACAACTTTGGTATTCGTAAGCGACTGCTGGAATACGATGATGTAATGAACAATCAGCGCGAAGTAATTTATAAACGTAGAAAACACGCATTATTTGGAGAAAGACTACAAGTAGACATTGCAAATAATATGCAAGATGTTTGTGAAAATTTAGTTGAAGAATATCAAGAAACAAACGATTATGAAGGATTAAAAATAGAGTGTATTCGCACACTTTCTTCCGAGGTTCCTTTTACTGAACAAGAATTCATGAAAGAGAACATGATCGATTTGGCCAATAAACTCTATAGATCGTTACTTCAGGCTTATAAACGCAAATCACAAGCTATTCAGGAACGTGTATTCCCGGTAATTAAAAATGTTTACGAAAAACAGGGACAAACCTACGAGAATATAGTTATTCCGATTACTGATGGTCAAAAGACCTATAACATTGTTACCAATTTAAAAAATGCATACGAGTCGGAAGGTAAAGATTTGGTTAAAACCATTGAAAAATCGATAAATTTATTAACCATTGACGATGCTTGGAAAGAGCACTTACGTGAAATGGACGACCTAAAACAATCGGTGCAGAATGCCAGCTACGAACAAAAAGATCCACTATTAATTTACAAATTTGAATCGTTCGAATTATTTAAAACAATGATCGGCGAAATTAATCGTGAGATGGTATCCATATTAATGAAGGGAAATATTCCGATTCAAGATCCTGAACAAGTTAAACAGGCAGAACAACGTCGCAAACTTGATATGAGTAAATTTAATACTTCCAGAACTGATGATTCTGCTGCTGATGAGCAAAAGAAAAAAATTCAGCCAATTAGAGTTGATAAAAAAGTAGGAAGAAATGAACTGTGTCCTTGTGGAAGTGGCAAAAAGTTCAAACAATGTCACGGAAAAGGCGAAGAATAAAATAAATGGTAGGGACAAAAAAATATAGCTCTTTAAAGCTTAAAATAAGCAAACTTTTTATTACAAAATCGATTCAACGAACTATCGAAGTTTGCTCCATTGATAAAGCACAAAAAGTAGGTGTTACTTTTGCTGTTCGAAAAGCTTCCGATCTTATTATAGTAAAAAAAATAATAAAATCGTTGGCCGATAAAGGATTAAAAACCTTTGCTTTAGGTTATATTCCTGAAAAAAAACCTGATGATTTTTATTTGAGCGAAAAAAGTTTGAATTTCTTCTCCGATAAAAATCTTGACTGGTTATTACGTCCAAATAGTGCTTCTGCATTGGAGTTTCAAGAATCAAATTTTGACATATTAATCGATCTGGGAACAGAAGCTTATTATCCTATGGATTTATTGATACGCAAATCGAAGGCAAAGTTCAAAGTTGGATGGTATTGTGAAAACAGCCCCTTTGATTTTATGATTAATATTGAAAAAAATAAAGGACTGGAATATTATTATACTCAAGTAATTCATTATTTAAACAATCTGAATTAAAACTACATCATGAATTCAAATCAATTTAAAGGAACTGGAGTTGCGTTAATTACACCATTTAGAAAAGACAAAAGTATTGATTTTAGAGCACTTGAGAATTTGGTTAATTTTCAAATCGAAAATGGAACCAATTTTTTAGTTGTTCTGGGTACCACAAGCGAAGCTGCTACCCTAACCAAAGATGAGCAAAACGCAGTGATTAATTTTATTATTGAAATTAATGATAAACGTTTACCCATTGTTGTTGGATGTGGCAGCAACAACACCACCGAATTGGTTCAAAATGTAAAAGAGTTAAATAAACCGGGTATTGATGGAATTTTATCGGCCGCACCCTATTATAACAAACCCAATCAAACTGGAATTTACGAACACTTTAAGGCTTTAGCAGAGGCAACCCCATTACCAATTATTTTATACAATGTTCCTGGCAGAACAGCTTCTAACATTGCTGCTGAAACTACCATAAAACTCGCAAAAAAATTCAAAAATATTGTTGCCATAAAAGAAGCATCAGGTAATTTTGAACAAATGATGCAAATTGTTAAAAATAAACCAAAAAACTTTTTAGTTTTTTCAGGCGATGATGCCACTACCCTACCCTTGATATCATTAGGATTTGATGGCGTTATTTCAGTGCTTGCAAATGCATATCCTGCCGATTTTTCAAAAATGGTTCAGTTGGCATTGGATAATAATTTTACCGAGGCAAGAACCATACATTACAAATTAATTGATATTATTAACTCCATGTTTGCCGATGGAAATCCGGCAGGAGTAAAAGCTTATTTGAATCTTCAGAAAAGAATTGAAAATAATTTACGTTTACCCTTAGTACCCGTCAATGACAAACTCTTTGCTGAAATAATTAAACTAGAAAAAGAATACAGTTAAAAAATAATTTTTACTTTTAAAGAAGCTGTTTAAATCAGTAACTTAAAATTATTCTTTTAAATGAACTACAGCGCTGCCAGACGAAGTATCAAAATAGTATAACTTTTGTTTTCTCGCAGTAAGCTGCAGGAAACTTTTCTCATGAGCAAGGCGAACTATTCTCACGATCCCGAGAACTCGTGAGAGTAATAAGATCACCCACATTGTGGGATTAAATTTTTCTTAATGAATCATTGTGTAACAATGGATTAAAATTACAATACAAAGGTGCGCAAAGGGTTCATAAATAAACCCAAAACCTTTTTGGACAGCTTTTTATTTTATGGATAATTGCAGCAAATACACAAAAAAAAATATTGGTAAAACATATTCCTTTACCATTTCAAAAATAATTGAACTTCCATCGGATATTCAAAAACATTATGTTATTGTAGACAAAAACAATTGCAAATTTACCATACCCTTTAAAAATTACGGCCATTACAATTTTAAAGTGGGTGCAAAAATTAATATTAAACTTGATCATATTAATTGCTCCGGAAGAATATTTTTTGAGCCCGAACACCCATATTATAAAGAAAATGAAAGCTACACATTTGAATATATCCGAAAAAAGGAAATTATTAATTATTTAGGTATTCTTGAGGAAATAATAGTAGTTAAGGATAAACTTGGTAAAGAACAATGGATTAGATTTGCTTTTGGCCTAGCCATTCAACAAAAAATATTTGCCTGGGTCGAAAAAATTAAAAAAGGAAAGTTATACTTGCTTCCGATTACAGAAAAACATGAAATACTACAACCCGGAAAAAGCTATAACTTTAAAATAATTGATACCATTAGTACTGATCGATTTGGGGAATCATACGTACTTATTGATGAGTGGAATAACAAACATATTCTGGAAAAGAAAAACTATAAAAGCTATAATCTGGAGTCGAAAGATTGGTTTAAGGCACGCATTAAAAAGTTTAGCTCCAAAGGTTTTTTTTATATTGAACCTGAGCATCCTAGCTATGAGCTTAACAAAAGTTATCAATTTCAAATTATTGATTGTATTGCCAATGAAAAAACAAACACCTACTTTATTGAAGACAACTTAAACAATGTTTGTAGTTTTAAAACAAATGAAAAGCTTGAAAAACAAGACTTCGTTAAGTGTCGAGTTATTGATTTCAAAAAAGGTGGTTTGATACTTGAATTTATTTCAAAAATTTAGGTAAAAAGATGGAATTTTCATCCCAGCTTCTTTTTCAAAAACATCTTACTCGAACCACCCAAATTTTAAGGATATAAATCCATTCAATTTTGTAAAATCGCTATCCTTATAAAGAGGATTAGCAATTCCATTATATAAAGGATAAGCTACCCCTATTCCAAGCTTTAAAAAACTAATCAGTTTTCTTTCATATTCAATAGCTGGTTTAACAACTGTATATTCATTTATAAAGGAAATATCAGCATTTTTAATTAATAATGCACTTCCCCAGCCCAACTGAGTATGAATAAAGATTCCGTTTTGTTCATTAATATTAAAAACATAACCAATCCACAATCCACCATGTCCAACAGAAAATTCATGGTCTTTAAAGTTTTCACTTCCTTGATTCTGAACAATAGCAAGACCTTCGCCAAAACCACCAAAGCAAAACTGTGAATTGATAATCATTCCACCACCCCCACCAACATTAAATGAGGCTTTATTATTAAGGGATGAAACTTGAAAAAACGGTCCACCAAAACCACTAATGTGAACATCGTGTTTTGATTCTTGTCCAAATATTAAATTTGAACATAATATTAAAATTACAAGTAGTTGTTTTTTCATATTTATATAAATTAGTTTATATTATAAACTTAAATACTAAAAAAATTAAGGTTCTAAGTACTTCTTTAACTCATTCACATATTCTTCAAAAGCTAACAATCCTTTTTGAGTAAGTTTTAAGGTTGTTAAGGGATAATTATTTTTAAAAGACTTTAGAACAGTTATATATTCAGCAGCTTCAAGTTTTTTAATTTGAACGCTTAAGTTACCTGCAGTTGCATTGGTGGCAGCTCGAATTTCAGTAAATTCCATTGCTTTGTTCTTAACCAGCAATGAAATTATTGCCAACCTGAGTTGAGAGTGCAGTATGGGATTTAAATCGTTGTACATAATTTTATGTGTTACTCCAGTTAAACTATCTAAATCTTATTTTCTTTATTATACATCCTTTTCATTTGATAGCCAGGAATTAAATCAGCAGCTACAACTGCAACTATTGTAATTAAAGACCCATATTCCCGAGGGACCACTAAACTAACAAATGCCATTGCACCACAAATAAAGCCACCTATTAGTAAAGTTTTAAACTTAAATATTGCCCCAGCAACAATAGTTCCAACAGCAATGTGCGATAAAATTATAAATAGCAACAAATCACCAGCTCTAACAGGGAAAAAAAATGCAATTCCAAATATAAAAAACGATATAGTAATCCATGTATATGATAAAATTTTACCACTCACTGGCAATGAAGTTTTTTCCTTCTTCCTACCGTAATAAAATCCAGTAAATATTCCACCAAATATTGTTAAAAACCATGGGTAATAATGATAATCATACATTTCGAGCTGAAGCAAAATAAAATGTGCTAAAGCAGCAATTGAAACTAACCAGCCCCAAAACCGATATATAAAACCGTTCTCACTAAAGCGAAGTTTTTCAGCTTGAATCATTTCTTGAATAATTTGTAAGCTTTCTTTTGGGTTTAAATTTTCCTTTTCCATTTTAATCTAATTATATATTTTTTATTCAAAGGTAAAGTAGTTTATAATATAAACCTAATTTATTTGAAATAATTTTTGATGTATAATAAAAAAGAGGCTGTCTAAAAAGTCCGAAACGAAAAAATATAGTTTCAAATTGAAAGCAATAGCATAAAAATTACTTAGAAATAAGACGAATTGAAAAGCTACTAAAAACTTTGTGACACTTTGTGAAACCTTTGTGCAACTTAGTGGTACAACTATTACACAAAGAAAAGTATTCTATGAAAAAAAGTTTTCTTTTTGGACGTGCTCAATACCTTAAGATCAGAGTCTCCCGTTTTCTTATAGTAAATAAGCATTCCGTTTTTCTCAACTTACAAATTGTTAGTTGCTTTGATAGTTGTAAATCTTTTTGGACACCCTCTTCAAATAATGAAATATTTTATTGTTAATATAAATATCTATGACATTCAGAACATAAGGCCTCTTTCCAAGCTCCGTCAATATCAATCGGATGGTGAAATTCAAGGGATTCATTATAATAGGCCACATTTAAGCTATCCGCTTCGCCTTGAGCAATTATAGAATGACACAACTTACAATCGCGTGATATTATCTTACCCGATGCTGATTCATGCGTATTATTGTGACATCTGAAACATCCATTAAACTCCATATGACCAATATGATCAGGATATGCATCCCAGGTAACGTTCATCTCGGGAAAAATATTAGCATTAAAACCTTTGATGACTCCTGCAATAGCCTTAGTTAACAATTCTGGTTTTTCTTTTATTATTTCAGGGTAATTCTCCAAATAATACGATGACAATTCATTTGAAATTGTTTGTAAAGCACTATCTGTATTTGTATACTGAGCATGCAATAATCCCATGGAAACTTGCTTTATCTCTGGAAGTTCTTTAGGAACGGTTCCGTTGGCAATAGCTGCATTCATAAATTTCGATGGCGTCAGATAATTGTGAGCCGGTCGGTTATGACAATCCATGCAGTCCATTGTTCTGGTTTCTAAAGTATCTAAAGCTCCTTCACCCAACAGATCATTTTGATCGTTATATATAATGGTATCGCCTGTTTCCAGATTAATGTATTTTACCCATGGAATAACTTCACGTTTTTTATCGGTATAAGCATACTCAATTTTTATATTCTGATTAATGTGCCAGTGAATCCCTTCAGACAAACCCATGGAGCTAACCTTTGGTCCCAACTTCATCTCCAAATGAATGTCCCATTCCGTATTGTTTTCATCGGCAATAAAATATTTTTCTGAACGTAAAGAATTTTCGTAGAATTTTTCGGGCCAATGACATTTTTCACAGGTTTCGCGAGCGGGACGTAAATTTTCGATAGGTGTTGGAATGGGGCGTGGAACCTTATTTGCCAGCACTGAATATACCTGATACATTCCTGATATTTTTGCTTTAACAAACCATTCTGCTCCCGATCCAATATGACATTGTGCACAAGTAACTTTTGCATGAGAGGAGTTTTGATAGGCTACATATTCAGGTTTCATTGCCTCGTGACAAACTTTGCCGCAGAATTCAACGGATTCAGAATAATGATACAATTGATAACTACCAACTCCAGTTAAGAGCACAAATAACAGAGTGCCAAATATGAAAATAATTGCAGCATTTAAATGTGTTTTATTATTTAAATTTAGAATTAACCTGCGCTCCATTAAAGTCTCTGGACTTTTTTTGGCTTTTCTGGTCCGATTCCACATTCCAATAGGAATCAATACTAAACCTATCACTAATAATATTGGTAATATCAAAAATATGATTATGCCAATATAGGCATTGGTCTCTCCCACAACCGATGTAAGTATTAACATGAAAATTATCATAAAAATACTTATGCTCGAAACTGTTACTCCAATGTATGAAATCAAATTATAATATGATGCTGGCAATTTCATATCTTTTTATTTTAGAATTATTGTAAGTAATATTTAATCTTATTATATATAAATTATTAGAACACAATAAGGAAATAAATAATAACCACCCAATTGTTTTTTATTTAGTACTAGTAAACTTTAACAAAAAAACTCCCAGAAATACCGGGAGTTTTTTGTATATTTTATTTAAATATTAATTAGCTGCTGGATTGGGATGAGCAATCTTTTTCAAAGCTTCTTCATAAACAAATGGCTTATAAAAATCATTTCCCTCTGGCTTATGGCAAGTTTTACATAAAGCTTCGTCAGGAACAATTAAACCATTAGCAACTGATTTGTCATGATCCTTCATGATAGACATAGACTTATACCTGCTACCTGGACCATGACAAGTTTCACAAGAAACACCTTCTTCTTCTTTTAATGAAATATTTAAATCCGCATCAATGGCATGAAATGTTGAGTGACATTTTAAACACTTAGCTTCTTTACTAGGATCAGCAATTCCTTTTTCTTTAGCATAAGCCATTGCTTTTTCACCTTTTAAAGTTTCAAATGCTTTTGCATGACTTGCTTCAGACCATTTATTATATTGAGCACCAGTAGCAGGCTTGTTATGACACATTTTACATTTTGCAGCTCCAATATATTCAAAATCTTGTGCCAATGACAAAGTGCTTACAAATAATACACTTAATATAAAAACGAATAATTTTCTCATAGCTTCCTATTTTTAAATAAACTTTTTTTATTCTGTTAATTATTAAGTAAGTAAGATACTAAAATTGACTATAGTTATTTAATATAACACTGCGAACCATTCCAATACATTCATTGATATATTACATATCTCGTATTGATCTAAATCAATCAAAATGCGTTACAAAAACAACCAGCCTCATTTATTCAATTCTGTGAATTCTAGTAAATTAAATAGTAATTTAAAAAATCTGAATCAAAGTAAATTATAACACACTGTTAAATAAACACTACTGCTTAATTTTATTTTAAAATACTAAAATTATGAAAGTTATACGATTGAATTTTAACATACTTATTTTACTAAGCACGATTATATTTAGCAACGCATTCATTTCAAATACCACTTATGCACAATCAAACGACGATTGCATGATGTGTCATGAAGATCATGAATTGGAAGGTGAAAAAAATGGCAAAGTTGTTTCAGTATTTGTAAATACCAAACCCTTGGCAAACTCTCCGCATAAAGACATGGATTGTATCTTTTGCCACGAAGATGCCGCTGTAGATGATTTTCCACACAACGATGCTTTGGCTCCGGTTAAATGCGGAAACTGCCACGATGTTGCCGAAAGCATGTTTTTATCAGGAATTCATGGACAAGCCTATAAAAACAAAGCAAAATTTGCTCCAAGCTGCACAGAATGCCATGGAACCCATGACATTCTGAAAAATTCTAATCCAGAATCACGAACTTATAAAATGAATATTCCGATTTTGTGCGGTAAATGTCATAAAGAAGGGGCTCCTGTTTCACGATCATATAACATTACAAAACATAATATTGTAGAAAATTACAGCCAAGGTATTCATGGAAAAGGCTTATTCAAAAGTGGATTAATAGTAACCGCAACGTGCAACGATTGCCATGGAAATCACTTGATACTGCCTCATACAAATGTTGAATCCTCAATATCAACAAAGAATGTAGCTGCAACCTGTATGAAATGCCATGCTCGCATTGAAGAAGTTCACACAAAAATTATTAATCAGCAGCAATGGGAAAAGAAACCAGGGGCTATTCCTGCTTGTACCGATTGCCATCCGCCTCATATAGTTGACCAACAAAATCTGATAGAAACCATTGCCGATCAATCTTGTTTAAAATGTCATAGTAAAGACGCTACACATAAAATGGTTGATGGAGAGAAGGTTTCGTTAAAAACAAACCCACAAGACTTTTTAAATACACCCCATGCAAATATTAAATGTGTTAAATGTCACTCCGATGTTACTACCAACAACCATCGCCCTTGTGTAAGTGTTGATAAAGTTGATTGCTCGGCTTGTCACGATGAGGTATCAGATAAATTTTTCCAAAGTGGTCATGGAACTGCCTATTTTGAAAAAGACATAAATGCACCTTATTGTACCGACTGTCATGGAACTCACATTGTTAAATCACACAAAGATGATACATCACCCACTTTTAGAAGCAATGTTCCCAAGCTTTGTGGTGAATGCCACAAAACTGATGGCAAAGCAAATTTAAGTACTGAGCTTAAAGAAAAAAATGCATTTACCGACTATTCAACAAGCGTGCATGGAAAGGGATTAACTGAAAAAGGTTTATTATCAAGTGCCATTTGTACCGATTGTCATACCACACATTTCATGTTTAAAGAAGCAGATGAACGCTCATCGGTACATCCAAGCAATGTTCCAAAAACTTGTGCAAAATGCCATAAGGGAATATATGACGAATATATTCAAAGTGATCATGACATTTCTCACAATACTGATAATCAAACCTATCCAACCTGTGCAGTTTGCCACTCACCACATACCGTTTCTGAAGTTCATGAGGATAAATTCATGTTTGAGATTAATATCCAATGTGGTAGCTGTCACGAAAAATTAACCGAAACTTATCTGGAAACCTACCATGGCAAAGCATATCAATTAGGCTATTTAGAGGCTGCTCGTTGTTCCGATTGTCATGGGGCTCATAAAATATTAAAAGTAAGTAATCCAGAATCATCGGTAGGAAAAAATAATTTATTAGTTACCTGTCAAAAGTGTCATCCCGATGCAAACGAAAGATTTACAGGTTTTTTAACGCATGCAACGCATAATAACCGAGATGAATATCCTGCATTATATTATGCATTTTGGGGTATGACCTTCTTGTTAGTTGGTGTATTTGCATTTTTTGGACTACACACTTTATTATGGTTACCCAGATCGCTTAAAGAGCGTAAGCGTAGAAAAATTATGCATCCAAAAGGAAAAGCAACCTACATTCGACGATTTAAAAAACGACATATGATTACTCATCTGTTTGTAATATTTAGTTTCATGATACTTGCCTTAACTGGCATGATGCTGAAATTTGCAAACATGGAGTGGGCTAAAAACCTAGCTGAACTATTAGGAGGTGTTAAAGCCGCAGGTAATTGGCACCGTTTTGCTGCTGTAATTACTTTCGGATACTTTGCTTTCCATTTGGGTGCCCTATTTTATCAAAAGTTTAAAGAAGGTATTAAGGTGAAAAACTTTTTTTTCAGCAGCTCTTCGTTAATGTTTAACAAACAAGATTTAAAAGACTTTGTAGCCACTATTAAATGGTTTATAGGCAAAGGACCTAAACCACGATATGGTAGATGGACCTATTGGGAAAAATTTGATTATATGGCTGTTTTTTGGGGTGTTGCAGTTATTGGTTTATCGGGCTTAATGCTTTGGTTCCCCGAAATTGCAACCAAAATATTACCAGGCTGGATTATAAACGTGGCACACATCATTCATAGCGATGAAGCTTTATTGGCGGTTGGGTTTATTTTTACCATTCACTTCTTTAACACACATTTCAGACCCGAAGCTTTCCCAATGGATACGGTAATTTTCACAGGACATATTCCTGAAGAAGAATTTAAAGAAGATCGCCCGAAAGAATATGAAGAGTTAGTTAAAAGCGGAAAGATTGATGAAGTAACGGTTGAACTTAATATTTCTCCGCTACGAATGAGAGTAATTAAAATATTTGGGTTCTTCTTTTTATCATTGGGTATGATACTAGTATTACTAATAATTTATTCATTACTATTTGGAACGCATTAATTGCTTTTAGAAAAAAAAGGTGCTATTTTTTTGATTATTATATGGATACTTAGTTCAAATGATTATTCGTCAATATATGGCTGAAAGCCATATACAAATATTTATTTGCGAATAACTTTTAAACTATTAAAAGTACGGTATTAAAGGCTTGTAAGGCTTTATGTACTGTCATAGCAAATTAATTTCGGTGCACTAAGTCCCTGTCTGTCTGCAGGCAGGTATGGCAGCAATAATTTTTCCTTGTGAACTATTACTCACAGCCTGCCCCGATTCCCTCGCTGAACATTTTTTAAAATAAATTATGGCTGTGAGTAAAAATCAATTTGCGAGTTTTCAAATACGAATCAAGTTTGCAATCGCACATAACCCGTATTTTTATGATCTTTTGTTGTGCGTTTGTAGGTTATTCTATTTTACTTTTTGTTTGAAATCAACTTTAATCATTATAATGAATATCTAATTTGTATTTATATAGTAAGCCTTCAAGATTGAATGCTGAAAATTTCGCTTTCTTTAATTTATTAAATTCCGGATCTATCGAATAGTTATTTGCAGTTCTAAAATCTACTTTTTCTAGAGTGGTATTTGAAAATATCGCACCTGTTAAGTCACAATCAGAAAATACTGAAGCAGATAAATTCGCTTCAGAAAAGTCAGTCTCTTTTAAAGAACATTTATCGAATTTTGTTTTCATCAATTTTGTTCCAAAAAACGTAGAATAATCCAAGTGACAATTGTAAAATGAAAAAGAGAACATAAATTTGTTACATTCCGAAAAATCAACTCCTAAAATTTTACACTCTATAAATTTTGCATCCCGAAAACCTGCCCCTTGAATTTTAGTCATCAAAAAGTTGCAATTTTCAAAAGTGCAATCTTCAAAACTGTTACCAATAAGATCACTTTTTGAAAAAACACATGCCATAAATTTACATTGATAAAACTCTCTGTCTCTTAAAATCTTTTCTGTATAGTCAATATTTTCAAATAACTTTCTTTCGTGTGTTTTTATTTCGTTTGTCATTAACAATATTTTTTAATTTTATAATTCATATTCTTGTCTTACTACAACGCACAACAACGCTATATAAAACTACAGCTATAATATTATGACGGCTATGGAGAATAGTGCTGGGCTAATATAATTAAGGCTTTCAACCCTGTAGCTCGTAATAGTATTTGCAAAATACAATTTAAATTTAATTTTAATTGTTAATTTTTCTGATTATTTATGCAAGGTTTTTATATAATTTCAGAAAATAATTGCAGTTTTTATATATTAAATTCAAACCAATCATCAACAAACAACAGTTAATAACCAACAAGTTAGAACGATAATTAAGCATTAGTAGGTTTCACTAATTAATATGGTTATCCTTATAAATACCTAAATAGGTTTTAACAAAAAAAACTAAGGAAAGCCTTGCATAGTTTAGCTTGGGGCAACGCCGCAAGAAATAGAATCTACAAAGAAAAGGGTGCAAGCTGAAGTCTCAATTTGAAAAAACACCAATCATGCACCCAAATC
>JAEINW010000153.1 GCA_016342715.1 Salinivirgaceae bacterium
GGTAGATTTTTGTCACTTTTCATCATGGAAAAGTGAAGAAAGAAAAAAAATGAAAAGCAATAATAAAAAATGTAATACTTGTTATATCTGCCTTATATATAGGTTATTATGAACATTTTTTTATACGAAATTACATTTTATCAAAAAAAAAACTAATCAATTGATATTTAAATACATATGAAGTACGAATTAAAAGTAAACGGATATGTATTGCCTGAAGATTTAACACGGAGTAGTATTATTAAAAAGATAAATAGGGAAACCACAGCCGCAGCTAAATATGCAGCCTTGGAAATTCTTAATAAAGCAAAAAACGAAAAATAAAAAAAGAAAAGACGAAAAATAAAATAGATTACACTCTCTCAGTAAAGTTCAAAACTTTCTTTTTGGAATTTTTTGCTAATTTTAACATTTACTATTAACATAATATAAACACTATGAAAAAATTCTCAGTATTAATTTTGTTATGCCTTAACATAACTATTTTTGGCCAAAATAAGGAACAGTTAAAACAATTCTTGCCAACTGAAAATAGTTCAAGGATAACTCAAATGGAGACTTACCACGGTTCTGATAAGATTGAAAGTAGGTTCGATTACAAATACACCAAAAAGGGATTATTAGAATCGATAACCCGAAAAATTTATAAAAACAACAGTTGGCTTCCTCAGGAATCAAAAAACTACACCTACAATTTTGAATCAAACACAATAATATGCATTCATAAACCTTCTTTTATTAGTGATGGAGCTATAGATTTTGCAAAAATGAGAGCGTTTAAAAAACAAATACCTGAAAGCGATACTTTTAAAATCGCAAATGGAAAAATAATTTATATGTCACAATATAGAAAAGATAATTATGGGGAATCACTAAAGCAATTTTTATACGAATATAATAATGATCTTTTAACTAAATACACTAAAAAACAATTTACTTACTATGAAGATAAGGTAAATGGTGAAAAGGTTCGAAAACTATCATTATCGCCAAGTTTATGCCAATATACCATAACAAACAGCAATGGTAGGATTACTGAATTACTGCAAGAAGAATCTAGTATAAAGCGAAAATGGTCAGTTATTTGGAATGATAATATCATGGAAAAAATAAATGTATATGAGATAAAAGATAACACAGAAACTTTATTCAATATATTTGAAGTGAATGCCCAAGACAATAATATTATTGAAATAATTGATTACATGACAAATGAAGAAAACAGAAGCATGGTTCAAAAGTACTCGTATAAATACAACGCTAATAATGCATTAACTGAATACAGACATTTTGATGATTCTGGTGTATATGTGGAAAAATATTTTTATGAAGAAGGCAAGGGTAATGCATATTTATTTATAGAAAAAATTAGAGCTTTAGATTTTTTCAAACCCTCTATAAAATAGTCACAAGAAAAGTTTTAATGTTTTGAAAATCTCAGATATGAGCTTTTTGATTTTTTAATTAGTGAAAATCATATGCTAATATAGCATTTTGTAAGTACATTCGCCACAATTTAGCAACCATTGCCATATTCTGTTTTTTACTATCTAGTTTTAAGAAAAGTCATTTTAAATAAATATTTAACAACGTAAAAATGCTACACGTCAATTTTGTGTAGCATTTTTTATATCAATCTTAGCAAGATCTATTTTAATGAAAAAGTAGTCATTCCAATTTTATTTTCATCGGTAAAAACCTCTACAACATAAAGTCCAATAGGCAGTTTTGTTGCCGATTTTATAGTTGAACACAAGTTAATTTTTTGATTTTTGTAAGAAGCTTTTTCAACTTTTGAACATTCAGCCAAAGTTTCATAATCGGGGTGTTTAAATTTTATCGATTCACCTTCACCATGTATTAATACTTTTGCATCTGGACTTGTAATAACAAAATAAATATTCCGATCGCCCGATTTACTTATTTTATTTTCCAAAATATTTATGCAAACTTCAATTTCAGAAGTTCGTTTGGCAAGGGCGGTATATTGCTTAGCTTCTCTATTTGATTTTTTAATTGCCCGCACCAACAAATCATCTCCAATAAGTAAACTTCCCAATCCTATTTTATTATTTAGCTTAGAAATTACTTCTTCTTGGCTTGCAATTTTACTATTAATAAATTTTATACTTTCTCGTGTAACTAATAGGGAATCAATAACATCTAAATACTGTTCTCTTATAGAATCCAATTGAAAACTTACTTTTTTGAATGCCTTATCATTCCATTTTTTTTCTCTAATTAATTTCTCAATTTGTTTTTCCTTTTCAGCAATTTTGGCTGCACCAATATCAATGGTTTTATCAATTTTTTTCGAAATGCCTTTATATTTATTTAGTTCGTTATACTGTTTATTAATTTCCTGATTCAAATTCTTATTCTCAGTAATTAATTCTTTTTTTGATGGAAACACTTCCGTTCGTTTGATAAACTGTATGGCATTTAAGCCAAGAGAAATTCCAACCACGAGTAAAAGTAACTTAACCCATTTACTTTCAGATTGATTATTCGATTTATTCATAATGAAAAATTTAGGATTTGGAAAACATAATAAAACTAGAACTCAAAAATCATATTAAGTAAACTTAGTTAATTAATAACTTGAATTTACCATTTCCTATTAAATATATTCTTTACTTTAATTATAATTTATTTAAAAAATAGAAACATGAAAAACAGAATTATTTTCTCAATACTAGTTTTATTTTGCTCATTTTCAATGGTAAAAGCTCAACAGCAAAATAAGGTTCCAGTTACAGTAAGCTATAGTACAGAGGTTTTAATGGATGAGTTTGACATGCATTTGTACCAAGCGGCACAGCACTTTATTAGTTTTGAGGACGAACAAGCAAGTGAAGAAATTAAAAAAGCAGCCTTTTACATCAGCATGCAAGCCTATAATTTAAAAGGCGATTATAAAAAACCGTTTTTAGCTCTTGAAAATAAACTAATTGAGCTATCGGTTAATATAGAGACTGGTAAAATAGTAAATATTCAACAACTTGTTAAGTCTTATGCCGAATCTCACTTAGTACTTGCAAAATTCTACATTGAGCTTTCCAATGAGTTTTATTCAAAAAATGATGCTATAAATAGTTTGATATTTTTAGATGCAGCCGGATCATACCTTATGTTAGGATCAAAATGGGTGGGTTTTGAGGTTGGACAAGGAACTCGTTCAACACGTAAATCGATTGCAAATTTAGTTACAGCAGCAAATTCACGAAACGAAATAAACAATACAGAATTAAAAAAAGTATTAGACTTTATTAATAAAGAAATTAAAAAGTTTGATTCATTCCTGACAAAATAATTTAGCATTTTTAATGATATTTATTTTCTAACAATAGATAAAATCTCAACGGGGTCAATTTTTAATTGACCCTTATTTTTTCGATCCTTACCTCCCCGATTCATTTATTATCTTCAGTAAAAACTACTATTATCACAAAATTTCCTTGATACGCCTTTCAGCTGTTGCCATTAAATATTTTTCAAATATCTAATGACATATCTCGGGATAAATGAACCACCTCGCTGCCGACGAGGTGTCAAAATAATAGAACTTTTGTTTTCTCGCAGCAAGCTGCGGGGAACTTTTCTCATGAGCAAAGCGAACTATTCTCACGACTGGCATGGAGTAATTGTGTGATTAAATAAAGTAGATTTCCCATTATTGAAAACTTCAACCATATTAAAACACTTAATTTTATATTCTCAAAATTTTTTTTCATAACATCGCAACCATTTAATCAAAACAATTGTCTTGTTTTAGAATCAAAACAAAAAGTCATGATGAAAAATATAGTAATATTAACACTACTTGCACTATTTATTCTTCCTGCTTGCGACAAAACCAGCAATAATATTAAACCAGAAGAAGAAAAGCCAAACCCATTTAAAGCCGCTATTGTTGAACAAAACAATAATTTCTCATTAGAGATATTCAAAGAAATAACCGGCAATGAAGAAAGCAATACCAATATTTTTATTTCGCCATTAAGCATGTATTATGCACTTTCAATGGCGGCCACCGGAAGTGCAACGGAAACAAAACAAGAATTTGTAAATCTCTTGGGTTGGCAAGATAAAACCGATGAAGAAGTACTTTCTGCCATAAAAGAATTATCGCAGGATTTAACGCCATCAAATGCCAATGTTATTTTAAAAATAGCAAACTCCCTTTGGCAACGACAAGGTGCTCCAATTAAACAAAGCTATAAAGACCAAACTCAAGAGTATTTTGATGCTGAAGTTCGGGAACTTGATTTTAATAGTCCTGAAGCTGTTGAAGTAATTAACTCCTGGATTGAAGTTAAAACCAACGATTTAATTCAAGATATGCTCGATCAAATTTCTCCAGATGCAATTATGTATTTAATAAATGCTATTTATTACAAAGCCGACTGGAAATATAAATTTGATGAAGAAGATAGCTTTGAAGGAAATTTTATGAATGCTAATAACCAAGAGGTTAACGCTACCTTTATGACTCAAAAAACCAATCTTGATTATTTATCAAATGATCTATTTACTTCTGTCAAGTTGCCATATATTGATTCCAATTTTTATATGACGATTTTATTACCAAAAGACAATTTTTCAACTAATGACATTCTTGATCAAATGAACAGTAGCAATTGGTCGCAATGGCAATCTGAATATCAACTTAACGAAGTTACCGTTACCTTACCTCGATTCAAATACGAATTTGGCGTTCGCAATATTAATGCTGAATTACAAGCAATGGGATTAGTAAAAGCTTTCAGTAGAACAGAAGCCGATTTTTCTCTAATAAGCAATGAACAAATTTATATTAGCAGAGTGTTACACAAAGCTTATATTGAAGTTAACGAAGAAGGAAGTGAAGCTGCTGCCGCAACAATTATCGAGATAATATACACCTCTATTGGTGAGGATATAATTTTTAATGCAAACAAAGCCTTTGTATTTACCATTTGTCACAAACCCACAAATTCAATTCTGTTTATGGGGAAACTATCTGAACCGCAATAAATAATCATATAATATATTTGTGCAAAAGCTCCTTATTTGGGAGCTTTTTGTATTTTTATTAGTAATTATATAAATGAATAATCATGAAAATATTTGTTTTATGTATTATGATTATGTGCCACTTTTACAATAACAAGTTAGACCCAAGAAAGCTCAAGGGAATTTGAATATAATGCAGGTGATACAAGCTATGTTACGAAACCATATATATTTGGACTATTAATAAGCGGTTCAAATCGCACACAAGAATCTGCCACTGTGGCAGAAATTCAAAAAGGACATTTAACGCATATAAACAAAATGGCAAACAAAGGCAAATTAATACTCTCCGACCCCTTTGATAATGGCAGTGCATACAAAGGAATTTTAATATTTGATGTTGAAACTGTGGAAGAAGTCATTGTTTTACAAGGTGGAGATCCGACAGTAAAAACAGGTAAACTTGAATTAAAAGTAATTCCTTGGTGGGGAGCCAAAGCATTTTGTTTACCATAACTATTGAATTAATAAGTATTTTTTGCAACTTTCTCAACAGAAGAAAATAAAAAATATCAAGCATGAAAACACTTCACTACATATTTATACTTTTCTTTTTCGTCTCTATTTCTTGTCAAAATTTTATCTGACTGTAAAAAAAATGTCAAAAACCGACGAAGTTGTAAATGCAATGAAAGGGACTCAAAATATGAGTAAGGCAAAAGATGGAGTTTTCATTCATTTAAGCCATGGACATGAAGACCCTCAGCGAGTTTTAATGGCTATGAATATGGCTAAAATGATGAGCTCAGATAAAGATGTACTGTTGTATATTGATAATAATGGGGTATATACAGTTTTAAAAAATGCCGAAGATATTACATATAAAGAATTTCCTCCCTTGTCGCAATTACTTAGCGAATTAAAAAACAGTAGTGTCAAAGTGACGGTTTGTCCGGATTGCTTAAAAGCTGCCAATAAAACTACTGCTGATGTTCTTGATTGGGTTACTATTGCTGATACAGATAAATTTTTCAGCTTTACAGAAGGTAGAATAATAACATTAGATTATTAAATAAAGTCATGCCATCTTTCTATGATGGCATTCATTTTAGAATTTCATATCTACATATTTACATATTTTCATTTTGGCATTAAAATTGCTATATTTGTAAAAAATAAATTACCATTATGAGCAAGTTTAAAGAATTAATAAATAGTGAAACTCCTGTTCTAGTTGACTTTTATGCCGATTGGTGTAGTCCATGCAAAATGATGGCTCCCATTTTAAAACAAGTTAAGGACTCATTGGGAAATAATATAAGAATTGTAAAAATAGATACAGAAAAGTATCCAGCAATTTCTCAAGCTTATAGCATTCGAAGCATACCAACCATGATCCTTTTTAAAAATGGGGAACCAACATGGACAACATCGGGTGTTATGAATGCAAATCAACTTATTGAGAACTTAAAATATTACTTAAATTAATTTAAAATATTTAACAAATAAACATTTTTAATTTTACAATTATGAAACAGATACTCTTAGCTTTATTTACCATAACATTTTTGTTCACTCAAGCGTGTTCAACAGCTGCCAACGAAAATGATGGTAAAGACAAAAAAGACACAGAATCAACAGTTGAAAAAAATAGCACAGCAACCAGTGAACATAAGGGTGCTATTCATTTAACCAAAGATGAGTTTTTAAAAAAGGTTGCCAATTACGAGCAAAATCCTGACAAATGGGTTTACTTAGGCGACAAACCTTGTGTAATTGATTTTTATGCCGATTGGTGCAGGCCTTGTAAAATTGCAGGTCCAATTCTTGAAGATTTAGCTATTGAATACCAAGAAGATATTTATGTGTATAAAATTAATACTGAACATGAGCGTGAGTTAGCTGCGGCCTTTGGTATTCAAAGTATTCCTGCATTTTTGTTTTGTCCAAAAGAAGGAAATCCACAAATGTCAAACGGAATTGCCAAAACAAACGAAGAAACCAAACAAATGTTTAAAAGTATAATTGACGAATTTTTGTTAGGAAAAAAATAAAATAAATCTTCTTCAATAGTGATATTTAAAAGTCTCTCAAATTTAATGGGAGACTTTTTTATTTATTAAACCAAAAATAGTCATTAGCAACTGGCAAAATGACAATTCGATTATGCAAAACTTAACAGCTAAAACGATACCATTAAAGCATTAGATTTACTTAATGAGAGACCAGTAAGTTGGACAAAGATTTCTCAAAGTGCCATAAAGTATTTAGTACCTTTTCAATTCGTCTTATTTCTAAGTAATTTTTATGCTATTACTTTCAAATTGAAACTATATTTTTTCGTTTCGAACTTTTTAGACAGCCTGATAATCATGAGAAAGCGTCTCTGCATTTTTTAAAAGCAATTTCCCTCATTAGCTCATGGCAAATAGCACGAACTCCTATTAAAAAATACAAAGCTTAAATATATTTGATATCAACCTGTTTTAAGTATTTATTTTCAAGTAATGCCGCCATTTTTTTTAAAACACTACGTCTAATCTCAAGCTCCACTGGCAGTGTTGGATCCTGATGCGCATTATTTACTTTAGTTCCGATTAAAAAATGTATAAAATCGTTCTCTAAGAAAAGCCTCACAATATCAGATGCAGGCCCATAACATTCATCATTCAGGTCTAATTCGTGTTCTAATATTTCAACCACTTTGCCAATGGTTAATATCCCCTCAGTAACCAAATCGATTCCATTCATTAGCGATGAAGGCGGTATTTCAGATACCATTTGGAATAAAGTTGTTTCAATTGGAATTTTCAACTCACGAGAAACAATTTGGGCTGTAGTACCTCCGCAAATTATTTTCTTTCCATTAAATTGAGCGATGGTTTTACAGAATTGTTCATCGCTTTCTATATGGTAAGGGGGTCCTGAACAAATAAGCAACTGACGCGGAGCTCTAAAATAAATAACAGCACATGAGGCATCATCTTTAATTTTTAGAGCATCCAACATTTGGGCTTTATTAATCACTTTTTTCGACAAAGCTCTGGCAGATATATTGGGTTCATTGATTAATATAGCTAAGATATACTTTCCAACAGCATCATCTCCCCAACCAAAAGGCATACCTACACTACCAATTCCGGCCTGTGTAACACCATCCGAAACAATAACTATACGATCTTCTTTTTGTGCAAAAAAATGATACTCATGAACGATTTTATTTTTTGAATTCGATTCTATTTCTATTTTACAAGCGGGTATTTTAACAATTTTCCCATTGCGTATCAAGTAAAAAGGAGGATTATCATATTCCACTATTTTTGATTCGCCATCGCTATCAATATTCAAAATAGTAAACGTTGAATAATTAATTTTTCGCTTTGCATCAAGAGGTAAGGTATTCATAATAGTTTTGGCCGTGCGTTCAATGGGCTCATTTATTGCGGAATAATTAAGAGCCATGCTAGCAGTCATCGTTGCCAAAACATTCGCTTTAATTCCGCTTCCTAAGCCATCAGATAACACAGTAATGGTTTTTGACTCCTCTTTAATTTTTTTAGAAAGAAATACATCCCCACACACCTGATTTCCGTATTTATTTTCCTGATGCGAAGCTACCTCAATGTAATAATCGTCAATTTTCATTATTTTTGTTCTTTACTGCCTTTAACTCATTTCCCTAACTTATCTTGTTCAATTTTAGTATCATATTCCAGATTAAAGGAATCGACAATTGAATTAAGCATTGACTCGGTGCGTGAAGCATTTTCGCCTAATAAAAAGGCGATTTGCTGAACCGTTGATAAATTTTCTTTAATTACCTTTTGCGTTCGCTTAACTACTTCTTCTCTTCGTACTTCAGGAGTTGACATATCACGAAATAATCCGCAAACTACTTTGTTCTTTTGAATAGTAAAAATGGATAAGTGAATAAATCGTCCCTCTATGCGTAAGTCCTTTTCAAGTATAGCATCTCCATTAGATAATACCGATTTAAAAAGCTTATAAAAAGGAACTATTTTCCGAAGATCAGCCCCTTCGAGACCAGAATTTACATCGTAAATCATCTCCATATCGGATCCTAAAGCTTTCGCAAAATTTTTATTTGATTCAATTACTATTAAATCTTCATTGACCATAACTACCCCTGATGGCATTTTTTGCAATAAAACATGCGCTTTGTTATGAGCCACTTGCCGCATATACGACACACACATATTGTGTTCAGCCTTTTTATCGAGACAAGCAATAACAAAATCGCGACAACTGTTGTACCCGCAGCCTCCACAATTCAATTCATCGGTATCAGACAGCTTGCCAATGGATTGCAACACTTCTTTTATCTCATTCTCAGAGTACGAATTATTAGCAATAATCTCGTTTGAATTATAAGCGTAAACTATATCACTTGGGTAACAGTGCGCATTTTTAAAAGACACATCGCTAGAATCTTTAAGTAAAGCATACCTTTTTTGAACTAACGAGTGAGTGCATGTTGTTCCCGGACCATTAATACATCCTCCCTCGCATGCCAAAAGCTCTAAAAAAACAGGCTTAATGCTTTTAAATTCATCAATTCGGTGCAATACTTTTTTAATATTATCGATGCCAGAAAATGCCATAAAAGCATAATTTGTAAAAGTTACGCCACTTTTTATACTGTTAATCATACCTCCATCCATTGGATACATTGCGGCTGAGGCAGCATTTTCAGGATAAAACTTATAGGATTCATCAATTGAATAAGAATAAGGATCGATGCCCGCTTGGGCAAACCATTCTTTTAAATCGCGAAAAGTTATGGCAACATCAATTGTACTATCTTCTCTATCAACTTCAACTTTTTTTGCTACACAGGGACTAATAAAAATTATTTTTTGTTCTGAATTTAAGTTCTTTAATAGTTTACCATGTGCTGCCATTGGCGACATTAAAGGTGTTATATTCGAGTTGTATTCTGGATAATATTTTTCAATAAGCTCAACAACTGATGGGCATGCTGATGAAATGAAAAAATTAGCCGATGATTTTTTTAATAATTCTCTACAGTTATAACTCACTATTTCGGCTCCTAAAGCAGTTTCAGAAACCTCATTAAATCCTAAGGTTTTTAAAGCAGTTATCATTTGCGATGGAGTAATTCCATCAAAATCTGATATATACGAAGGAGCAATGGATGCAATTACATTAACATTTGTAAGCAATAAATTTTGAGCTTTATTTAAATCGTTGCGTACTTTTTTTGCATGAGTCGGACAAATTAATGTACAAATACCGCAATGAATGCATTGCTCATCAATAATTGATGCACTATCTTCTTCAACCTTAATTGCTTTAACCGGGCAAAAACGAACGCATTTGTAACAGTCTTTGCAGTCATTTTTTTCGGTATAAATTGGGAGTGTAGTATCCATAACTATTTTTTAAAGTGAGCTGCAAGAATTTTCAATGTCTTAGGTTCATCCATTTCAGTAAATATTTCACCATTTATTATAATTATAGGGCTCACATCACATTTATTAGAACAAAGCTGTCCTTTAAAAGAGACATCAGCCATTAAGTTGTTGTTTTTTAAATAGTTTTGAATTACTGCTAAATTTTGTTTATTCCCTCTGGAAAAACACGAACTTCCCTGACAAATAACTATTTTAGTTTCCATACTGTTATTTTTAATAAACTATTTATTTGTTATATAATTAGCCAATTGCTTAGCTGCCAATTTTGGATTTGAAATAACATTGGGGCCTCCAACACATCCGCCTTCACATGACATTACCTCAATAAAATTTCCCGGATTTTTTCCTGTTGCAAAAGTTTTAAGCTGCCTCACAACACTTTTATCAATCCCATCGATAACTATATTTTTGATAGGAATTCCTACAGGTAACGATTGTAATACCGACTGAGTAACTCCGCCCACAGCACCGAACCCAAATCCATGATTGATAACTTCATGGTTAATAGCATAAGGTTCCATTTCATTCACATCAATTCCTTTTGCAATAAATAGTGCTCCAAGCTCTTCAAACGACAAAGTATAATCAACATATTCATTGTGCCATGCCTCGCTTCTTTTGGCAGTACAAGGACTAATAAACACGATCACCGATTCGGGATAAAGTTTTTTAGCTTCAACGGCGGCATAATGCATCGGTGATTTAGTATGCGACACGTAAGGTTTTAATTCAGGTATGTGTTTTTCAACAGCCTGCATGTAGGCCGGACAACACGAGGTAGTCATAAAGGGCTGTTTCTCTTCAAGCATTTCAATAAATTCAGCACTTTCATTAGCAGTTGTTTGATTGGCTCCTTTAGCAACCTCAAAAATTTCATCAAAACCCAAAGCTTTTATGGCTCCTCTAATTTTTTCATAGCTATCTGTAAACTGTCCAATTATTGAAGGAGCAGGAATTGCTATCACCTGCTTATTTGAACGAAAAGCCTTAAAAATTTCCACCAGATGCGTTTTCTCAACAACGGCTCCAAAAGGACACGATGTTACACACTTCCCGCAATTAATACATTTAGCTTCGTCAATTTCCTCAATACCATTTTCATTTTTTCTGATGGCATCTACGGGGCAAGCCTCCTCGCAAGGTATGGGTTGATAAATAATTGCATGATAAGGACACGCCTTTTGACATTTTCCACAATTTACACATTTTGTATGATCAATAATGGCTTTTCCATTTAATACATTTATGGCATCTTTGGGACAATTAAACATACAAGGACGCCCGACACAACCCCGGCATAAATTTGTTACCTCATAGTTTGCCTTTACACAAGCACTGCAAGCCTCATCAACAACAGTCAAAACTTTAGACCCAATGCTCTTTCTACTTATCGCCTGAGCAGCGTATTGAGAGAGCGGCATTAATTCATCTTGCTCATCTTGAATATTAAAACCCAACAAAGCCATAGTTTTATATTTTAATACGGCTCGATCTTTATGGATACAACAACGACTATGAAATTGATTTTTAGGACGCATCTCCAAAGGAATCCTATCAATTTTTTCTACAAGTGTATCGTCTATTAATAATTTGCCTATTCGCGTAATAACCTCTCTACGAATGAGCATGGCGTGATTGATGTAACTCATTATTTATTTTTTATAGCCGTTTCAATACTTTCAATAACTTTTGAGATGGTCGCTTCGGACACTATTTTGCCATCGACCTCCACAAAAGGAGGTTTTAAGCCTTCATCCTGATTACAAAAGCCTAAACAAGTTGTCCCTTCAAAATATACGTGTGGTTTAATTTTTTCTGAAATAAAATCGGGAATTAATGGAAGGTCAGAACCTCCCATTACATGACACAATGTGCCTCGACATATCTTAACAGTTATCATATTATAAAAATTATTTAAATAATAACAAAAGGCTTTTATGATCAATTTTTTTAGCCTTATTATTTCGGGGTGAAATTAGTTATAATAAGCAACAAAAACACCGATAACTAATTAAATATCAACTTAATTATATGCAAACGTTTTCATAAAAATGAAAGACATAAAGTTGCGTAAAATAAGCCTTAAAAAACAAGATAAATATCATATATACAAAAAATTGAAATAAAATAACGTTTATGCGCATCGGTTGCATCGAATAATAAATTATTCATATGTTTGAATGAATGTTAAATATTGAATTAAAAGATACTCGAACAATTAATTTGAATAGTAATAACATAAAATCAAATGAAAAAAATTACCAATAAATATTGATACAAGCAATTGAACAATTTTACCTCAATGTTTATTAACTTGAAGGTTCATCTATAATTTATTATGGTAATCCTTATAAATATCTAAATAGATTTTAATAAAAAAACTAGGCTGAAAGCCTTGCATAGTTTAGCTTGGGGCATCGCCCCAAGAAATATAACCTACAAAGAAAAGGGTGCAAGCTG
>JAEINW010000154.1 GCA_016342715.1 Salinivirgaceae bacterium
TAAGGTTTTAACCTAATTTTATTTGATTTATTTTACTGATAATCAGATGATTATATTAAAATCTACCGAAGTATTGTGATATAGAATAGTTACTTTATTCCAATCATCTTGTTTTTTTAGGTAAGTGTTTAAATCGTAGGTTTGATAAACAATTCCTTCACCAGATTTATTAATTGAAATGGTTAAAAGAGAATTTGGAATAGGTGTTTGGGAATATAAACTGAATTCAATTAAAATAAATTTACCATCTCTGTTGAGGTAATTTTTTACATCCCCTTTTAGGGTAATGCCAAAATTTATCGTACTGTCCACATAGCCCGAAAAATTACCAATAGGTTTGGGAGTAGCTGTTCTAAAGGTGTTTTGCCAAAGTGCTGAATTAATGGTTTCAAAATCGATAGAGGCTTTGAATGATGGATTTTTATCATCGAATCCTAAGAATTGCATTAGAGACCTTTTAATTACAGAATCGGATAATTGATAAATTGTGATTCCCTGATTTGAAGCTACTTTATTGACTCGATTAATAAAATAGGGGTACTCATTTATAACATCTGACATTAAAAATTGATTGGCTACAGTTATATAGTCAAAATCCCATGTTAATGATTTAATAATATCATCTTTTTTATTTGACATCATGGCAAAACCATATCGATTCATTAGTATGAAAGGAATGTTAGAAGTATATGAACTTAATGCAAGAATTTTAGATTTTTTGGAAATATGATTTTGATTTAAAAAGCTTTCCGAGTTATTATAAGCCAATGTTGTTTGCGCAACCTTATCCCAAGAACCAGTAATTAATCTTTTTTTGTGTGTCTTAAAAGCGTTTTGTATGGCAAATACAAAAAACACAAATATTATTGCGTAAAGAATGACGCTAATCGATTTGGTTTTTTTTGGGAGATATTGAATAATTAAGAAATATAAAATTATAATAGGAGGAAAAAAACTATCTAAAAAATAATAATCGTGATTAATATACTGCCTTAGCATTAAGAAAGCATACATTATTGCGCCAAGAAATGAAAATAGAAAAAATATGAAAAGCTCGTTATTTATTAACTCATTAAAAACTTTGCGTTTTATAATATTAGCAACGGCAAATGTTCCTAAAATAAATAAAAACAGATAATGATACAAAGTAAAATAATGAAAGGCCCATGTATTCCAGCTTTTATGTATTATTTCTATAAAATGATGAAAATTATTTGGAGGTAAAATATTTCCTAAAAACGATGAAGTGTAATGAGTTGATAAATATTTATTATATATGAAATAGAAAATTACAAAAAGAAATGAAACAGAAAAATATAAAATATATTGCAGATTAATTTTGCGTCTTTGAAACAATTCCGATAGAAAGAGTGCAAATAAGAATATAAAAAATGGTGTTCTGGCCAATGCTGCTAAGGTCATAAAACTAATGCTGACGATATAATGAGTATTTTTATTTGAACGTTTATATTTTAGAAAAAAAAACATTGCTATAATAAAATTTGATAGCGAAGGAATTGTTGGGATAAAACTTACTTGATAGTAAAGAAATACTGGGGATAATCCAAAAAAGAGAATAGATGAAAATGCAATAAGGACATTCTTTTGCAGTGTTAAACTAATTTTAAATAATACAAAAAGACCAATTAAAGAATATATTAATGTGTAAAGCCTGAAACACCAGGTCGCTTTTGTGTTGAATATTTTCATTATTATTGCTACCAAATAATCATGTATTGGAAAATCAACTGACGTAATTGAAGTTGTTTTTGCAACAAGTTTATTGTCTGGCGATTCAGTGAGATTGAATGTTTGTGGATGGAAAAAGTCAAAATTATTATTTATAAAACCTATTGCAAGTGCATATCTATCTGATTGAGCCCAGGCATGGATATTTGAAGGAAATTTGTTAATTGATTCTTTATGAAACAGATAAAATGTTATTAAAATGAAAATAATAAATAAAAATATCGATTTGGTTTTCATATTTTTCTTTTTTTTTTCTGCAAAAATAACTTTTTTTCCAAACTTATTAACATCGTTCTTTATTCCGGTGATAGACATTAGGTTTCAAAATATTATATTGCACCTCAAAAAAAAGCAATATAGAATAATGTTAGGAATTAAAATTGATTACGACAAGCGAATTTATGGCTTTGATTTGTTAAGAGCATTTGCCATTTTTTGTGTGGTTCACACTCATGGAAATCATCTTTTGAAAGGTACTTTGCTAGAAAAATTCCCATGAATTCCTTTAGCATGATCTTGTAAAATAGCTTAAGCTATTAAATAGACCCCAGTCACGAGCAATAAATTCATTTTTAAACTTAACAAATGGAATAATAAAAGCAGATAGTGAGTTAATTATTAAGTAGCTAAAAAGGAGTAAGCTCCTGATTGATTTATTTTTAATATCCATCATTTTTGTAAATAACATATCGTTTTATCAAAATTAGTTTTTTTTAAATAGATTATCCTTTATGAAATGCAATAATGGAGTAATATTCATTACCTTGTTATTGTACCAAATATTGTTTCATTGTCGTTGTATTTGAATTTCGGTCCAGTAAATTTTGCAGGATTCTTTTTAAAGCATTCTTCAATACTCTCTAATACTTCAGTAAGCGTTATTAATTTCATGCAAACATTGTTTCCTTTACACGGTGCAATTTCAAAATCATGAACACATGGGCTGCAATAAATATTCTTGTAAACCACTATTGCATTATTATTCATTCCGTATTGTTCGGGAGAGCAAGGACCAAATAGGCAAACAATTGGTGTTTGCTGCGAAAATGCAATATGCATTGGACCCGTGTCGTTGCTAATAATTAATTCTGAATTTGAAATTAAAGAAAACAATTCATCAATGCTTGTTTTTCCTGCATAATTTTTCAAAGAATCATTATTAATTTCTGATTCAATTTCGTTACAATAATTTTTCTCGTTTTGACTTCCTATGAGGAAAATGTCGAAGTTTGGATAATGTATAATAATTCTTTTCACTAACTCAATGAAATTTTCTTTTCCCCAGCGCCTTTCAAGTCTTAAGTCAGAAGCATTAGGATTAATAACAATATATGGTTTCGTATTATTAGAATAATCTTTTTTGGGAACATCAAATTTATATAAGTTGCAATTGTCAGTTTTGCAATGAATTAATCTGGCAAGTTGTAAATATACTTCAGAAATAGGCACCCTTGGATTAAAAAACATCATATGAGTGTAAATTCCCATGCGATAAGAGCTTGATCGAAGATAGAAGCCTACACGATTTACAGAGAGACTTAATAATGTAAATAGAGTGCTAAAATCGGAATATATTTCAAGATCAAAATATATTTGAGGTCTTGTTTTTATGAGTTGAAATAATGAAATTATTGTTGAACTTATAAGCTTTGTAAACGATTTATCGTTAATCAAAATAACTTTATTAATTAGAGTTATTTTTTCTAAAATATTTTTATTTGATACAGAGCTTATGAATATTATTTTGGAATTGGGGTATTTATTTCTAATGGCTTGTATCATGGGCGTTGACTGAATGATACTACCCATACCTTTAAATTTACATATGGCAATTGTATGAAATTCTTTATTTAATTTATGATCTATTTTTAAGATAAATCCAATAAATCGAGTTAAAAAATTAAGAAAATAAGCAATGGGTTTTACAATTCCTTTATCAATAATTATTTGTGTTCTGGTATTCATATCTTTTATCACTATAAAATGTAATGTGTGAAATATTTGTATTTTTTTTCTTTTTTTGTGTTATTTTCAAATGCGTTGCAGTCTTTTTATGCCACAAATAATGATTTGAAACACGAATCATATAATTCGATTCTTTGGTTTGAGAGGTGAAAGTTGTGGTAGATATTTTGGTGCTATTTTGAAAGAATTCTATGATATAAGTATCATTGTTATGTGCAGATTCTAAGTTTATTTCTAAAAAAAGATTTTTCCTTTTTGCAATTGACGTATCAATGCTAATAAAATTAGTATTAATACTACTCGAAAATATGGGAACAAGGCCAGAATAGTTTTTGTCTTTAAAATGGTTGGAAATGGCAAGAGCAGCTTTTTTATAATTGTGAATTTGCGGCTTTAAGCATAAGGTGTCTATTTCTCTATTATTATTTTCAATGTTTATATTTTTAGCAATCCAGATACTATGATTATTCATTATACCAAAAGGTTCATAATTATCAAATATATACTCTGCCATTAAATATTGTCTCATTTCATTCGGAACTCCATCGGTGTTATCGAACCAATTTTTTGGATAATTTGAGAAAATAACGACCGGGACTTTTTTTTGGGTAATATTTTTAAGATGTTGTTCTTGTAAATAGTCGTCAACAGTGTTTTGTAAATTTTGACAAAAGTACGATGGCACCTTTCTTTGGCAATAATAATAGAGCATCGGTGTATTTGAAAAATCTAAAAATGTTTGTTCTTTTGAAAAGTTTTTGTTTAAGAAATGTTTTATTTGTGCATAATTTTTTTCTGCATATTCTTTTTTGCCAGACACCCTTCCTTTAAAATTTTGTGTATTTAAATTATCATCAAAATTTTTTAATGTTTGACTGGAAAGAAATTTTTCCGAGTCTGATTTATCATTCTCAATTGGGAAGTATTTTAGGAATAGAAATAGTGAAAAAGATAAGCTAAAGAAAAGGATATATTTCCACTTAATATGAATTGCTTTTGTCAAAGAAAATAGGAATAGCGAAGTTGCCAAATAGAAGGTTGATGCTGAAAATGAATCCGTTCCTTCAATGAATCCGTGCCTAACGATGCCTCGTTGAAAATTGGCAATATAAATCAAATAAAAAAACAAAGATGCCATGATGGCATAGTTTGATGTTTTTGGGGCAAGGAGTAGATTGTTTCTTAATGCGTATAAAATATAGAATATAAATAATATGCTTGTTACAGGAAATAGAACATGATAGATATAAAATTGATGATTTGTTCCCGTAAAAATGTTTGTATATCCATGTGCTTGATTGGCGGAAATGTAGTGTAAAGCGGTTTTGAAATTATCAACAAGATAACCAGAAGGTGATAACAGGTATGTAAGTATGATTATTATTGCAATAACAACTACTAGTACCATTAATGATATAATCATTGGGCGAAAAGAAATCTTTTTGCGTTTGGAAAAAAAAGCAAAGGGAAGGAAAAAAGTTGTTGCCATCAAAGTGGCAGATCCGGTATCGAGTCGCCACAGAATTAAAGCTATTAGGGTAACGAATAAGAATGTATAGTTTCTAATAGTTTGCTTTTTAATTAATTTTTGAACAGCAAAAAAGGCAAGTACTCCATACATTAAGTGAATGCTAAAAAAATTAATTAAAAATGGCATGAAAATTATAAATGCGAGAATTAAAAATGGGTTTTCCAGTATTTTAATAAGGAAGATATAAACTATAGTAACAAAGATAAAAACATATAAAAAATCGAAAGTAAGAAAGCTTAAATCATTACTGTTTCCAAAAATTAAATTGTACAGTATTCCATAAAATTGTTCCGAAAACATATGAGATGACATGAAGTCAATAAATGGAATTTCTTTAAACGTGAATATTCTCATTAAGGCGTTTGCTGGATTAGCTAGCTCAAACACATCGGTAGGTTGATGAACGATTGGAGTGTAATGAATTAGCAACAAAAAGGAGAATAGTGCTGATGGAACAAAGAAAAATCTAGATGTTTTTAGGGTGTTGTAATTAAAATTGTTGCTTGATTTGAGAATAAATATAATAATGAAAGATAGACCCATTAGAGCAAGAAAAATTTTCTTATAGGGTATAAAAAAATCACATTTAAGTTTTATTAAAAAAAGCAATTCAATTGATAGAAAGATAATTGCTGGGGTTAAGAATAATGGAAGTAAGTATCCCAGTTGTTTTTTTGAAGGAATTCCAAATGTTTTTCGAATTAAAATAATAAGAACGGTAAGAGTGATTGATATTGTTAAATACAGCTCCACGCTATAATTATTAAATATATTATTTGAGTTAAATAAAAATAGTAGTCCTGTCAGAATTACTAATGATATTGATAATGTTATTGGAAGAAGAATGTTGAATTGTTTTCTTTGTTTTGGATTCTTAAGTATAAACATTGGTAGCAGAGAAATGCAAACTATTAGTAGAGAAACTAAAATGCTTTTGTCGGATTGAATGTTTAAAATATCTGTAATGATGAGAAAAATTCCTGTACATGAAAAAATTAAAGGCAAGGATAAGTGTTCTGTTGTGATTTTGAATTTCCTAACTAATTTATATAGACCAAAATATACTAAGGGAATTAGAATAAAAGTGCTAAAAAATGCTTTGTAAAATAATTGAACTCTCTTTGTAACATCCACACCATCTTTGGTGGCTTGACTAATATATAATGACGAAAAGTCATTTAAGAAAAAATTAATATTCTTAAACAATGAATATATCAGAAAAAAAACCAGAAATAAAGAAATAAGAACTATTTCTTTTTCTAGTTTAATAGTTGTAAGATCATTCTTGAAATTAAAAATGTAATCTTTTATTTTAAATTTTGTTTTCAATTTTTTAAATATAAGGTGTACAAATGTATGTTTTTGAATGGCTAAATAAAAATAATACAACTATTAATTCGGACTTCGTTTGTGTATGATAATCAGCGATATACATTTTTATATAGTCTGTACTAAAGCAAGAATACTCATATATATTCCTGATATTCAGTATTATATTTGTGTTTTAACATTTTCCATGCAGCTTTGTCATAAATTTTCTCTTTTGGTATGATAACATTTAACTGTTTTAGTTTTTCACTTGCATTTGTATCTCTAAAAATATCTTCTACCAATTCCATGACATCTATACCCATAAAAATGCCCATGGTTTCAACTATTATCCAAAATATTTTTTGAAGTTTCTGTGTCAGGTTGAATTCAGCCATATCTTTCGTGACAGATTCAAATATACCGGCGAAAGTATTTTGGCAACATATTCTCTTTTGGAACGTCAGTATGGTATACTGTATCAAAGATATTGTTGTGTCAGCAATCTGTGAGTCAAAATAAGTGAATCTTGATTGTCGTAAGCTCAGGTATTGCTTGCATTCCCGTAAAAACACTTCAATTGCCCATCTTAACTGGTAAGCATTCATGAGTTTTTGGAAATTTAAACCAAGGTCAGTTGTTAGGAGTATCCTCCACTTTGCGTGGTATTGATAATAACACTAAACTAAAAGAATTATTACTATTAAATGTAATATTTTATGTGATTTTTTAATCATATATGAGGGTATAAAAATTTGTATGGTATATTAATTAATGGTCAAAAAATATAGAATATTTATATTTATTATGATTTTTACAAATTTCTCCAAACTTATTAACATCGTTCTTTATTCCGGTATCAAACAATTAAATTTGCAGCTAATAAAATGAATAATTCAAAGTCGTTTAGTTGAGATTATTTCCTTTTCGCATACCCATAAATCCCCTAAAGGGGACAATGCGCAGGATTCGCCTTTGGGGTCAGGGGTAGCGATGGCAAAACAATCAACATTCTAGAGATGAAGAATAATAAAATGCCAATAAGCAGAACCTAAAAGGGTTCGCAATAGTTAATATAAAGCACAAACAAGCATGTCAGCAGAAAAGTTTTTTTTAGTATTCGATACCGAAACCACAGGCTTACCAAAAAAGTGGAAAGCACCTTTAAACGATTTTAATAATTGGCCACGAATGGTGCAATTGGCATGGCAGGTTCATGATACAAAAGGAAACTTTTTATTTGCAAAAAACCATGTGATAACACCCGATGGCTTTACCATTCCCGATGAGGTGGTGGCTATTCACGGAATTTCTGATAAAATTGCCCACGAAAAAGGGATTCCTTTAAAAGAAGCTCTGCTCGATTTTATTGAAGATGTTAAAAATGCAAAGTTCATTATTGGTCATAATATTGAGTTTGATATAAATATTGTAGGTTGTGAATTGCTGCGTTCCGAAATGCCTGAAGTCGTTTCAAAAGCTCCACAACTTTGCACTAAAACTGAAAGTACGGAGTTTTGTGCCATTATGAAAAATGGCAAAGCCAAATGGCCTACATTAACTGAATTGCACACCAAGCTCTTTGGAGTTCCTTTTGAAGAAGCTCATAACGCCGCTGCCGATGTGGTTGCCACCACTCGCTGTTTTCTCGAATTGGTGCGTGTTGGAGGTATATCTGCATATCGCTTGCAAATGACTGATCGGGAGCTTTCGGAATTTAAAGCTCGAAACCCAAATGTTTTTAAACCAGCAAAAGTTGAATTTGAATCTTTCAAAGTTGATGAGTTAGCCGATATTTCTATTGAAGACGAAGAACGAAAACAGCAGGAAGCTGCAAAAAGAACTGGTAAAATACCCTTTGTGCATTTGCATGTGCATTCACAATATTCCATTCTCGATGGTGCCGCAAAAACCATTGATATTGCCAACAAAGCCAAACGAGATGGCATGCCGGCACTAGCGTTAACCGATCATGGAGGCATGTTTGGTGCAAAGGAATTTCATGTGTCCTGCAAAAAAGCTGGAGTTAAACCAATTATTGGGGTTGAAGCCTATGTGGCCGTGCGTGGTCATTTGCGAAAAGATGATAAAACCGATGCCTCAGGGAGACATCTTATTTTACTTGCAAAAAATATAAAAGGTTATAAAAACCTACTTAAGTTAACATCAATTGCTCATGGCGATGGGTTTTATTATAAACCCCGAATTGATAAAGAATTACTTGAAAAATATCACGAAGGCTTAATTGTTTCGTCGGCTTGTTTGGGGGGTGAGGTGGCTCAGCATATTATGAATGGTAATTTTGAAAAAGCTGAGGAAAGCATTTTGTGGTATAAAAATCTGTTTGGCGATGATTATTATTTGGAATTAATGCGTCATCAAAATGATGATCCACGATTGCGAAGAGATATATGGGAGAACCAAGTAAAAGTTAACAAAGTTCTTCTTGATTTTTCTAAAAAACTGGGAGTTAAAGTTATTGCCACAAACGATGTGCATTTTTCTGAAGCAGAAGATGCCGAGTCACATGATTTATTAGTTTGTTTGAGTACTGGACGCGATTTTGACGATCAAACCCGTATGCGTTACACTAAGCAGGAATGGTTTAAAACTTGTGCCGAAATGAGTAAGGTTTTTGCAGACATTCCTGAAGCTTTGGAAAATACGCTCGAAATTGCCGAAAAAGTAGAATCCTATGAATTGGATTCCGAACCTATTATGCCTCCTTTTGACATTCCTGAAGATTTTGGAACCATTGAGGATTATACGCAAAAATATGCTGAAGAAGCTTTAATTGAAGAATTTACTCAAAAGGCATTTGATCGTTTGGGTGGTTACCAAAAAGTATTGCAAGTTAAATTGGAGGCGGAATTCTTAAAGCATCTTACATATATTGGTGCTAAAAAGCGTTATGGCGAGGATTTGGAGGATTCGGTAATAGAACGCTTAGAATTTGAGTTGAATACCATAAAAACCATGGGTTTTCCGGGTTACTTCTTAATTACTCAGGATTTTATTAATGCTGCCAAAGCTATGGGAGTAATAGTAGGTCCAGGGCGTGGTTCAGCTGCGGGTTCTGCAGTTGCTTATAGTGTGGGTATTACCAATGTGGATCCTATAAAATACGATTTGCTGTTCGAACGTTTCTTGAATCCCGATCGCGTGTCAATGCCCGATGTGGATATCGACTTTGATGATGATGGAAGGCAAATGGTTTTGGATTGGGTAACTAAAAAATATGGAAAAGACAAAGTAGCTCATATTTGTACTTTTGGAACCATGGCAACAAAATCATCTATTAAGGATGTAGCCAGAGTTTTAAAACTGCCTTTAGAAGAGGCTAACCGATTGGCCAAAATGGTTCCTGAGGCTCCAAAAATGAACTTTAAAAAAGCCTACAAAGAAAGTCATGAGTTAAAAAATGAAAAGGATTCAGACAATCCACTTATTGTAAAAACTCTGTTAAATGCTGAAAAACTTGAAGGATCGGTTCGTCAGACCGGCGTGCATGCCTGTGGTATATTAATTAGTCGCGATCCTTTGGATGAACATATTCCGGTAATGCCAACAAAAGGTGAGGAATTGCTTACTACCCAATACGATGGAAGGTTTGTTGAAGCCATTGGTTTGCTAAAAATGGACTTTCTTGGACTGAAAACGCTATCGATACTTAAAGAAACGCTTGATAATATAAAACTATCTAAAGGCATTGACATTGATATTGATAAAATATCTTTTGAAGACGAAAAGGCCTACAATCTGTTTAGCAATGGAGAAACCACGGCCATCTTTCAGTTTGAAAGTCCCGGAATGAAAAAGCATCTTCAAAACCTGAAACCTGACCGTTTTGAAGATTTGGTTGCCATGAATGCTTTGTATCGTCCTGGACCTATGGAATATATTCCGTCGTTTATTGCACGTAAACACGGTCGCGAAAAGGTGCTTTATGATAATCCTCTTATGGAGCCCTTCTTAAAAGATACCTACGGAATTACAGTATATCAGGAACAGGTGATGCTTCAGTCGCGTGCCTTGGGCGGTTTTACTCGTGGCGATTCTGATACGCTGCGTAAAGCCATGGGTAAGAAAATTATTTCCATGATGGATGAATTAAAAGTAAAATTCATTGATGGATGTAAAAACAATCCTGAGTTTGTAAAAGGCGCCGAGGATTACAACAAAAAACCAGAAGAAGTAATTGAAAAAATATGGAAAGACTGGGAAGCTTTTGCTGCCTATGCTTTTAATAAATCGCACTCGGTTTGTTATGCCTATATAGCCTATCAAACGGGCTATTTAAAAGCGCATTTTCCAGCCGAATTTATGGCTGCCAACTTGAGTCGTAACCTCTCGAATATTACAGAGGTTACCAAGTTAATGGAAGAGTGTCGCCGCATGAAACAGCATGTTTTTGGACCCGACGTGAATTTGAGTTACAAGAAATTTACCGTGGATAAGCATGGTGATATTCGATTTGGAATGGCTGCCATAAAAAACGTGGGCGAAGGAGCGGTTGAAAATATAATTAATGAACGCGAAGAAAATGGACCTTATAAAGATTTTTATAATTTTGTTGAACGTGTTGATTTACGATCGGTAAACCGTAAAACATTTGAGGCCTTGGCTCAGGCCGGAGGCTTTGATAGTTTTAAAGAAATAAAAAACAGGAGTCAGTTTTTTGAGAAAAATGAAGGGGGTGAAACCTTAATTGAGGCTGCGCTGAAATTTGGAAACTTATATAAAAATGATGTAGCATCGAATCAGAATACCTTATTTGGTGCCATGACCGAAGAGGTGGAGATTACAAAACCACCCATTCTGCCAGCAGAGCCCTGGAGTAATTTGGAACAATTGAATCGTGAAAAAGAATTGGTGGGAATTTATATGTCGGCTCATCCGCTCGACGAGTTTAAAATAGAAATTTCAAATTTTTGCAATACCACTCTTGGTGAACTAAACGATTTGTCGAAACTTGAAGGAAAAGAGGTTTCGGTTGGGGGCATTGTAACGGCAGTTCGTTCGGGCATGACAAAAACCAACAAGCCTTTTGGCGGATTTACCGTTGAAGACTATTCAGGTTCGTATGAGGTCATGTTTTTTGGGAAAGATTACCTGGAATTTAAAAACTATTGTACCCAGGGTTATTCCTTATTTGTAAAAGGAAAAGTTCAACAACGATCTTGGGGAAAAGAGGAGGTAAAACCTTTGGAATTTAAAATAGTTTCGATTCAAATGTTGGGTGATTTACGCGAAAAATTGCTGAAAAGTGTTTCTTTAAAATTAGCCATTTCAAATATTACCCAAGAAATTATTACCGAACTCTATAATAAAATAGAAGAAAATAAAGGAAATGCAGTGCTGAAATTTTTGATTTTCGATCCTGAGAAGAAAATTTGGGTGCAACTGTTTTCCAGAACACATCGGGTTGAGGTAAGCAACGATTTTATTGATTATCTGGAGAATCACCCTTTAATTGAATATAAATTAGAGTAGAAAAAGTGTAAAATTTGTTAAATAAAAGTGAAGAATTATATTTTCATAAAGTCAAATTCAAACATTAATATCTTATATTTGTATTTAACACACAATTTTTTTTAAAATTGACAACTAATAAAAACTATAGAATATGGCAATTCACGTAACTGACGCAGATTTTGAAGAACTAGTATTAAAATCAGAGGTTCCTGTAATGGTTGACTTTTGGGCTGAATGGTGTGGACCATGCAAAATGATAGCTCCACTTGTTGAAGAACTCACAAAAGAATTTGAGGGTAAAGCTCTAATGGTAAAAGTTGATGTTGATAATAACTCGGGAACCGCTATGAAATATGGCATTAGGAATATTCCTACTTTGTTGTTTTTTAAAGGTGGCGAGGTTGTTGATAAGCAGGTTGGTGTAGTAGCAAAAGCCGCATTAACTGAAAAGATAACTAAACTACTTTAATCCCACAATGTGGGTGATATTATTACTCTCCCGAGTTCTCGGGATCGTGAGAATAGTTCGCTTTGCTTATGAGAAAAGTTCCCCGCAGCTTGCTGAGAATGTTTAAAAGTATACTAACTTGATACCTCGTCTGCTTGCAGCGAGGTTGTTCATTAGTAAAAAATTTATAATAAAATCCGGTAATTGTGTTCAGTTAGCGGATTTTTTTATTCCTAATAAAAATCAAAAAATGTGCAATTTAGGGATCACATAAAAAAGTTGTGGGTTTAAATAAAACCATCACTGAAATATTTAATATTAAAGATTGCGATGCATGTAGATAATTTCATCTGTATAAACTTTAATTAATTCTTTGTATTTCT
>JAEINW010000155.1 GCA_016342715.1 Salinivirgaceae bacterium
CCTTTAAACTAACTTTAAATCAACAATAGTAAGACTTATAGATGTTTTTACCATTAATTTTGTCCATTAAGCCATAAATTTGTACTAAAAAGACTGATTGTTATCGAACGGTTTGAATGAGAATTTAATCCTGGGAATATTTAATTGCTTCTTTTGAAAGGATATTGAATAATGGTTTGAATTGTTAAAAATGAAGTAGATGGAACTATTGAAGAAGTATAAAAAAACCGGAAATTTTCCGGTTTTAAATTTTATCCTAAGTATGATTTCAAGTTTCTACATCTGGAAGTTTGTTTTAGTTTTCGTATGGCTTTTTCTTTAATTTGACGAACTCGTTCGCGAGTTAAATCAAATTTCTCACCAATTTCTTCTAAAGTATGAGGGGGTGTGTTGTTTAAGCCAAAATAAAATCTCAAAATATCAGCCTCGCGCTGCGATAGGGTAGTTAAGGTTCTTTCAATTTCTTTTTTAAGAGAATCATTAATTAAGGCTCTATCAGGCAATGGCATATCTTTATTCGACATTACTTCATACATGGTACCTTCTTCGCCTTGTTGTAAAGGGGCATCCATTGAAATGTGGCGATTCGATGACATCAATGCTTTTTTAACATCTTCAGGTTGAATATCCAGCGTTTTTGCAATTTCTTCGGCTGTTGGTTCCCTTTCAAATTCTTGTTCAAGTCGAGAAAGTGTTTTATTTATTTTATTTATGGAACCAATTTTATTCAATGGTAAACGAACTATTCTGGCTTGCTCGGCAAGCGCTTGTAAAATAGATTGACGAATCCACCAAACCGCATAAGAAATAAATTTAAAACCGCGAGTTTCATCAAAACGTTGTGCAGCTTTAATTAGTCCTAGATTACCTTCATTAATTAAATCGGGTAAACTTAAGCCTTGATTTTGGTATTGTTTTGATACGGATACAACAAATCGAAGATTGCCTCGAATTAATTTATCCAGAGCGGGTTGGTCGTTCTGTTTAATTCTGCGAGCCAATTCAACTTCTTCATCGGCTGTTAAAAGTTCTTCTTTTCCAATTTCATGTAGGTACTTATCGAGAGATTGGGTGTCTCGATTGGTAACCTGTTTTGTAATTTTGAGCTGTCGCATAGGTGTCGGAATATCTGGTTATAGTTTCTAATATCTATAGTTGGTCTTTCAAACTAGCCAACCAGCCTTCAATACGTTCATTGGTAAGATCTTCTTCGTGATCTTCATTTAGTGGTAAACCTATAAATTTATCATCTACAATTGCTACCGAATCATTATAATCATAGGCATCTGTTGCAACCTGACCTATAACTGTAGCCTCTTTTCCTATTACAATATCATAAATAATTCGCATGTCATCTACAAAATTATTTGGATATGCAAGCTGATCACCTAATCCAAAAATGGCTACTTTTTTACCTTTAAAGTCAGCTTTTCTAAATATTGGAAGAAAAGCATCCCAATCTTCACTTGAATTTGTATGCGACCATGTGTGCGTTCCAATGGTTGAACCTCCAATAATAAAACTATTGTAGTTCGAAATTGTTTCAATTTTCGCATCTTTAACAGGAATTAGGTCGCATTTTTCTGCACCTAATTTTTCTAAAATGAGTTTAGCAACTTTTTCAGTATTGCCCCCTACAGGACCATAAAGTACCGCAATTTTAGTATTCATATTAGGAATGTTAAGGTTTATCATTATCACAAAGTTAGAATTATTTTTGACTTTTCAAACTGGCTAAGGCTAAAATGAGACCTAGTACCACACTTAATACAGCTGCAAACAGAACCTGAAATTCTGAAGGCATTAAAAAAGTTAGTGTGTGAGCGGGTATCCAAAAAAATGGAATGGTTTTTTTAAAAACAAAATTCCATTGCACATCCCAATCAATTAACTTGAAGTTTTTAGCAAAATTTATAGGTTGATATATACTTTGTATTTTGCCCTGATGTTCAGATATATGCAAATCAGTAAGCTTGTGAAATGTCATCATTATTGGTGCGTACATAACATTCATAGCAACACTTATGGAAAATGCAACCAATAATTTTGTGCTTGAAAAGGGTTGTTTCATCACATCAACAGCTCCTTCAATACCTAGGTATGATAGAAAGATAGGTGTTCCTGTTGCAAAAATTACAAAGGACAATTTTATGGTTAAACCAATAAATCCCCAAATAACTGCTTTGGGTATGAGCCCAAAGCCCTTTTGATAGAATTTTCCGGTTCGAACGCGTAAACCCAAAACCTCGCCAAGGGTTGCTAGTATGCCGAACTTAATAAAACTGGTAATCATGCCATGGTCTCGGTTAAAATCGAGATAGGCATTGAATGTTTTATCCCACAAAACTAAAGGTAAAATAATTAGTAGTGTAACGGCTATAAATAAAAAATCGTTTTTTTTCATTGTTTAGTTGTTGTTATTTGTTTGAATTTCTTTTTTAATAGGAAGGTATCCGTCTTTTAATCCCTTGGATACTTTTGTCCAATTCAGGGCAATCATTAAAAGCATAATGATTATCATTCCAGCCATGATTTTTTCTGTTTTGGAAAGTGCATTCCATATTTTCATAAGTTGAATATTAAAAGAAAAACCTGCAATAATCAACTATTCAAACAAGCATTTTTGCTTTTGGTTTAGTAAAAGATGATTATTGCAGCATTTCTATATTTATTATTTTTCAATTCGTATTCTTGCATCCACGGCAACTACCTGATCTTTTTTACCTAATAAGGGATTTAAATCCATTTCAAATATTTCAGGTGCAGCTAAACAAAGAGCCGATATTCTTGAAACTATTTCAGCAAACATATCCTCGTTTATTGCTTCCTGACCCCTTACTCCTTGAATAATTTTGTAGGACTTCAATTTTTGAATCATTTCTTTGGCCTCATTTGGATAAATAGGCGCAAGATTTGCTTGAACATCTTTCAATACTTCGATAAAAATTCCGCCCAATCCACAAAGCACCATATGTCCGAATTTATCTTCTTTTTTGGCTCCTGCAAACAATTCGGTTCCCGAAAGCATGGGCTGTATTAAAATTGCTGTGGTGTCTTTAATTTGAATCATTCTTTCAAATTCAGCATTTACTTGTTCGGCATCGTTAACATTTAGTATCACACCACCGACATCAGATTTATGAACAGGTCCAACAACTTTCATTACTACTGGGAAACCTAATTTAATAGCTTCTGATACAGCTTCTTCTTTAGAATTAACTACGGCTTCTCCAGCTCTTGAAATTCCGGCTGCATCTAATAAAGCCTGAACATTTTCTGGTTCCAAATATCCGCTTTCAACCTCATCAATAACTTTCCGAATAGCTTCATGCTTAACTTTTGGCAACTCTCTTTTTTGTGAGTTTGGTTTGGGAGTATTATAAATTTTTGAAAGTGCATTTCCCAAGGTAACTTCGTCGGGGAAGTTGATTCTTCCTTTGGCAATAAAATGTTTTATTTCATCGGCTACATTTACTACCGATGGTAATATTGGATAAATTGGCTTTCTGCAGCTTTTCATTTTTTCATCCAACAAATCGTACACATCATACACCTCAAATAGGCCAGGGCTACCAAAAATAACACACATGGCATCAATGTTGTCAAAATCATTTTCGCAAGCATCAATAATATGACCTAATTGTTCAGCCGTACCGGTTGCCAAGAAGTCGATCGGGTTTGCAACAGATGACCCCGGGTATAATTTTTCAAGCAATTCATCTGCTTTATCACCCTCGATATGCGGAATTTCCAAACCTCCACTTGAAAGGGCATCGGTTAACATTACTGCAGGTCCGCCTGCATGCGTAATAATGGCAATGTTTTTCCCTTGCAATTCAGGATGCATAAATACGCCTGCAATAGTTGTTAATTCTGTTCTGCTGTAACAGCGAACGATTCCGGCTTTGCGGAAAAGGGCTTCAACAGCCACGTCGCTATTTGCCAATGCTCCTGTATGAGAACTTGCTGCGCGGCTTCCGGCTTCTGATCCACCCGCTTTAATGGCGGCTATTTTACATCCTTTGCTTATTAAGGACGCTGCGTGTTTGAGTAATAAGTCAGGTTTATCAATACTTTCAATATAAAGAAGTTTGACCTTACTACTCGTTGTTGGATCGTAGGTTTCATCTAAATATTTTATGATTTCTTCAACACCCATTTGTGCACTATTGCCTACGGAATAAACATTCGAAAATGTTAAGCCATTTGGAACGGCAGCTTCCATGATAAATACGGCAGTGGCACCAGAACCTGATATGAAATCACATCCGTTTTGTTCTAATGTTGGAATTGGGGTGGTGAAAACACCACTGTAGTTTTGGTTTAATACGCCTACGCAGTTTGGTCCTATTAATGAACCACCCACACTATTAATGGTAGTTACAATTTCTTGTTCCAATAAGGCTCCTTCTTCATTTTCTTCGCTAAAACCAGCCGATAAAATAATAAAACCGCCGGTTTCTTTTTCGTTTGCTAAAGTTTTTACTGTAGCAACACAAAATTTTGCGGCAATAGCTATAATTGCCAAATCGGTTTGCGGAAGATCAGCTGTATTGCGGTATGATTTTATTCCTTGTACTTCATCCAATTTTGGATTTACTACATATAAGTTGCCTTTAAAATTGCTATCAATAAGGTTTTTTAAAACTTTTCCACCGGGTTTGTGAATATCGTCAGAACCACCAATAATAGCTATGCTTTTAGGATTTATTAATTTTTGATTTATCATGATTGTATCGCTTTTTATTCACGCAAATTTAGGAAAGCAATCCTAATAAACAGGTGATAATTGACAGCTATTGTGTAGCCAGATACATGTTATATAAAACATTGATTTATTGATTCGTTAAGGTGTTTTGGAATTACTTGATTCTATGGAGATTATTACATTTGTTAGGCATTTTTAATATTATGTATATATTTGTTTTGCCCAATTAGTATGGTTGAGCCACGATTGAGCTGATACTTAAAAAATAGATTGTGAAGAAGAAAATAGCATTTGTTGTTAGAGGTAATTTAACGCATCCCGATAAATTTAGAGCGAATATTTCGAAATATTTTCAAAGTGAGTTTGAGGTTTTTCTCAAATTTACTCGCAGAGGAGGTCATGCTATTGAATTGGTGCAAGATTTGGTGGAGCACGATCTGGATTATTTAATTGGAGTAGGGGGCGATGGAACTTTTAGCGAGCTTGTAAATGGGTATATGTTGGCACCCGAAGCATCACGCAGAAAAACTGTATTAGCCGCTTTCCCGCGAGGATCGGGCAACGATTTTTCGCGAACAGTAGGTAAGATAAATTCAATGGAACATCTGTATGAATTAATTCAGAAAAACGAAACTCGTCCGATTGATATTGTTGAAGTTAAATTTGAAGAAGACGGTGACGAAAGAGTTAGGTATTACGATAATTCTTTTGATATTGGTTTGGGTGGTTTGGTTTGTCAATTTATGAATAACAGTGGAAAAACCTGGGGTAGTACCTTTACTTATTTTTACAATATTTTGCGTTCCTTTTTTCTATTTAAAAGAATACCCATTGAACTAAAATCTGCTAATTTTAATTTTAAGGGAAATGTTTTATTACTTGCCCTAAATAATGGAGTTTATTTTGGAAGTGGCTTAGGAATTGCACCCAAAGCAAAAATTGATGATGGAAAAGTGAATCTTGTAATTGCCAGAAATATAAATATTGTTCATTTTTTATTTTATATACCTTGGTTACGACGATCAAAAATTATTAAAAATAAAGAGTTAATATATGGGGAATTAAGTGAGTGTGAAATCTCTAGTTCAAGAAGGGATTGTCCCATTGAAATGGATGGGGAAGTTATTGGAAATGTTCCTTTAAAAGTTAAAGTATTAAAACATGCGGCTCAAATATTGAGAGTTCAGTAATTCTACTTATTATTGACGAGCCAGCAGCCCATTAATGAGTATGTTTAGAAGATTGTTTAGGTGCTTTTCAGCCTGGCTCTCATTTCCTTCTTTAATCAAAGTATACTCAACACCCCGTATAATCATCGAAATGTTTTTTGCAGTTATCTCAATATCATCAATTGAAAAATCTGCATTAGTTTTTGCCTCGTTTAAAATCGAATGTAGAATTATCTTTTCTTGAGCATCTAATTTTAGTCTTATTTTATGTACCCACTTATAGTTACTAATAAAAGCCGTTTTTAAAGCATCATAATTATTGGTTAGTTGTATCATTTCATTTACCCTTAACTGAATAAAGGTTGATAGCTTTTCTTCAATTGTGGATGATTGGAATAGTTCTCTTTTAATTTTCTCAATAATCCGGTCAATTTCTTTTTCAACAACTGCAGCATATATTTCTTCTTTGTTTTTGAAATACATGTAAATGGTTCGGCGTCCTCGTTTTGAGGCATTGGCAATATCGGCCATGGTTGTTTTTTGATATCCCAAACGACCAAAAATTGGAAGGGCTTTATTAAGTATTATTTCTTTTGAGTTTTTTTCGTTCATTGCTTATTTGCACAAAAAGTGTGAAGGTGTGCAAAAATAGTATCTTTTTATTTAAAGCAAATTATTTATTGCTTGATTTTAAAATAATAATTAAAGTAGGCTATAAATTCCCTGAACTCGACATAAGAAACTTTAATAGAATGCTAATAATTATTTGTTTATATGATTTGCAACTTTAGTATCGATAACGCTATGAAAAGTACTGTATTAGCAGCCTGTAAGGTATTGCGTATTCTCCAAATCAATTTTACTCGCAAATATAATAATATTTTAATGCGCTCGTTAGCTAACGGTTCGAGTGCCAATTTAAGCAAATTATTTCTCTACAAGAACTGATTTACTTACGAACAGCATAAAAAAAATAAAACTTCTGTGAGTAAAATGTTTGTGGACTCTCAAGTACGAATTAAGTTTGCAATCGTACTTAACCGTATTTTTCATGAGCATGTGTTAGCAATTGGCTTTAGATTTTCTTATTGACTTCTTCATGCAAGGGAGTTAAATACTTTTTCACAATTACCCAAACAATTGAATTATCAATACTGTCATATGCATGTATTATTCTGTTTCTAAATCCTATAATTTGACTTGCATTTTCTAATTTTTCATCAGGATTTTCTTGTTTAAACTTATTAACTGCTTCTCCAATTATTCCCAATTGTCTTTCTATTGCACTTTGAGTTTTTAAGTCGGATTGATATTGCTCATAAGAGTCAATTCCTTCAAGAAAAGAATCAATTAACTCAATTGATCTTAAAACATCAGATAAGTATTTTCTGCCCCGTTCCGTCATAAATTAAAATTTTTGAGTTGTCAATGCTTTTTCTAAGAATTGGATTTTTTATTGATGAATCTGTCAGCAAATCCACTTTCCTATCGAAGAATTTTTCAAATTTATCCCATAAATCAATTAATTTTTCTCCTCTTTCCAGTGGATCAGGAGAATCAATTTCTACTACGAGGTCAATATCACTTGTCTGATTATTAAACGAGTCAGTCGTTGATGAGCCAAAAGCATATAAATATTTAACTTTATGACTTTTACACAAGTCAAGAAAGTCCTTTAGTTTTACTTTTATGTCATCTTTTATTCTCATGGATACAAATGTACTAAATTGTTTTTAATATGTACGGCACTTGCCGAAGGCTCAAGCTAATTACTAACAAGTAATCAGACTACATATTTTGTATTGAATCTTAATACTTGTCTGCCAATAAGGCAGGCTTCGTACTTGATACTATAAGATAGCTTTCAAAAAAAAAGAATTGAATACCAGATGTTTGTGATAAATTTTATTTCGAACTCAAGCTAATAGTATTTGTTGGGTAGTAAGTAATTTTTTACATAATCTTCAATACCTTCTTCAAAAGAGTAAAAAGGTTTATTGTAGCCTATGGAATGTAATTTTTCCATATTTGCTTCGGTAAAATATTGGTATTTATCTCTTATGTCCATGGGAGTATCGATAAATTCAATAACTTCTTTTATTTCCATGGCTTTAAATGTATTTTTTGTAAGGTCCAGAAAAGTTCTTCCTTTTCCTGTTCCCACATTGTATAAGCCAGAATTTTTCCGATGATGCATTAAAAAAAGCATGATTTCTGCTAAATCTTTTACGTACACAAAATCACGAATTTGTCCGCCATCTTCAAAATCGGGATTGTGAGATTTAAAGAGCTTCATTTTACCAGTAGCATTTATTTGATTAAATGCGTGTAATATTACCGAAGCCATTCTTCCCTTATGAAATTCATTGGGACCATAGACATTAAAAAATTTAAGTCCAGCCCAAAAGAAAGGTTGTTTTTCTTGTTTTAATGCCCATTTATCGAAATCGTTTTTTGATTCGCCATAGAGATTTAGTGGAGCTAGTTTCTCAACTATTTCATGAGAGTCATTGTATCCATATTCACCCAATCCATAAGTTGCTGCTGAAGATGCATAAACCATTGGCAAGCCATATTCAACACATTTTTTCCATACATTTTTTGTGTAATCAAGATTTAAATGATCGTAGGTTTCTTTTGAGAATCCAGTAGTTGCTGAACGAGCTCCCATATGAAAAATGAATTGAATAAATTGGTGATTGTTATCAATCCAGGCAATAAATTTTTCTCGGTCAACTTTATCGCTGAACGTTTTCCCATTAAAGTTTTTATTTTTTTCGGGGTTTGAAAAATCATCAACCAAAATAATATCTTTAAAACCCTCTTGGTTCAACTTGCTAACCAAACAACTACCAATAAAACCTGCGGCTCCAGTAACTACAATCATGATATGTTTTTTTACAAACCTACATGATTTTAATAAAACTCGCAAGCCAATATATCGCTAATTGCCAAGAATTTTTTTTTCGATTATTTGGCTTACACATAATAAAATTAGGTATTTTGAGTATATGGTATAGTTGACAATACTTTGATTTAATTGCATCTTTATTATATATTTGTACCCAACTGAAATGCTTTTTTATGGTATATTTAACACGTAGAGAAAGATTTAGTAGTGCACATCGTTTGTTTAACCCCGATTTAACCGATGCTGAAAACGATAAATTATATGGCAAGTGTGCCAATAGCAATTGGCATGGGCATAATTATGAATTATTTGTTACTATAAAAGGCGAAGTTCAAGAGGGTACAGGTGTTGTCATAAACCTGAAAGATTTAAGTCGCATTATTAAAGAAAAGATAATTGATAAATTGGATCATAAAAATTTAAACTTAGAAGTTGATTTTTTAAAAGAGACGATTGTATCAACTGAAAATATTATAATAGCAATTTGGGACGAATTAGAACTTGAAATTAATAAAATAAATGCAAAATTACATCATATAAAATTGGTGGAAACTGAAAATAATTTTGCCGAATATTATGGAGAAAAAGAGTAATGGATATTATTAACAACGGATTAGAATTAGAGGACGATTTTGGTTATTCAAGAATTGACAGGTTCAATGATGAGAGAACTGAAATAATTGAAAAGCATTATAAAGTTATTATTGATGCCTTAGGAGAAAATATAGATAGAGAGGGCTTGAAGAAAACTCCTTTACGAGTTGCTAAAGCGTTGCAGTTTTTAACTCAAGGTTATTCGTCGAAACCTGCTGAAATATTACGTTCGGCAATGTTTAAGGAAGATTACAGTCAAATGGTGATTGTTAAGGATATCGAGCTTTTCTCAATGTGTGAGCACCATATGTTGCCTTTTTTTGGTAAAGCGCATGTTGCTTATATTCCTGACGGATATATTACAGGACTTAGTAAAATAGCCAGAGTTGTTGAAGCTTTTGCCAGAAGGCTGCAAGTTCAGGAGCGTTTAACCAATGAAATTCGTGATTGCATTCAGGATACATTAAACCCTGTAGGAGTGGCTGTTGTTATTGAAGCTCAGCATATGTGTATGCAGATGAGAGGGGTTCAGAAACAAAGTTCTGTAACAACTACTTCTGCTTTTACTGGAGCCTTTTTAAAGAATGCATCTACACGCGAAGAATTCATACATTTGATTGGAAGCAAATTACATTAGAATTTTAATTCATTTACTATATAAAATGGGCTAACTTATTATTAAAGTTGGTTCATTTTTTTTTGTCTTGATTTTAAGGGATCACATCAAATTATTGGGGGACTCATTTATGGCATCTCTAATTTTAGTAATTCAATACCTGAAAAAATGACTACTTTTCGTTGCATGAGCCACATCACAAAAAACAAAAATAATTACTTGCAACGTTATGTTTTCTGCCACATAAACCTTGGGCGATTGCCCAAGGCTGAATTAATAAAGCCTTGCAGGCTTTTCCTTTTGAAAAATATTATCATTTCCAGCTGAATATATCAGCCGGACCATTATTAGGAATACGAATACGTTTATTTTTCAATAAACTTGAATTAGGTGTTAATAAAAAATAAGATGGTAAATCCCCCAACTTTTCAACATGATCCATTTTTAGTCTTGCATTATTATTTTGATAATCTTATCTTTAGAGTCCCCAAAATCTCATATTCATAAAGTATAAAAGTGTGAATGTCATGAAAAACAAAATTATTAGCAGTTTGGTATTACTAATGGTTCTTATTATGTCGTGTAATCAGGTTTCATTTAATTCAGTAGATTTTAATTCCTATCCAATTTATTCGGGAAATGATTTAGGTGTTACTTATTCTGAAAAAGGAACACAATTTAAAATTTGGGAGCCATCAGCTTCAAAGGTTCGCTTAAAGCTTTATGAAAAAGGCTTGGGTGGTGATGTTTTAGAATCATTTTTGCTAAAAAAAGGTGAAAAAGGGCTTTGGAGCATTTTAATTAAAAAGGATATTCTTGGTAGATATTACACTTTTCAATCAAATGTTAATGGTAAATGGCACAACGAAGTTCCTGGTTCATATGCCAAAGCTGTTGGTGTGAATGGAATGCGTGCTATGATTGTAGATTTATCGAAAACAAATCCCGATGGATGGGACATGGACACGAAACCAAAATTAAAAAGCTTTAGTGACATTATTTTATACGAGCTTCATGTTCGAGATTATTCGATTCATAAAAACTCTGGAATTAAGAATAAAGGAAAATTTATAGCATTTACTGAAGAAGGAACAAAATCTGCAGAAGGATTTACCACTGGAATCGATCATATTAAAGAATTAGGAGTTACGCACGTGCATTTGTTGCCTTCCTTCGATTATCGTTCGAACGATGAAACAAAAGCTGATATTCCACTATATAATTGGGGTTACGATCCGCAAAACTACAATGTTCCGGAAGGAACCTACGCTACCGATCCATATAATGGCACAGTTCGCATAAAAGAGTTTAAGGAAATGGTTCAGGCTTTTCATAAAAATGGAATTCGTGTAATTCTCGATGTGGTTTATAATCATGTGGGATATCCAGCGGAGCAAAGTTTTGAGCAAATAGTACCTGGATATTATTTTAGGCATAATGCCGATGGCTCTTTTAGTAATGCTTCTGGTTGTGGTAATGAGACGGCTTCAGAAAGACCTATGATGCGTAAATACATGATTGAGTCGGTAAAATATTGGGCTAGGGAATACCATTTGGATGGATTTCGCTTTGATTTGATGGGCATTCATGATATCCAGACCATGAATTTATTAGCTGAAGAATTACATACAATGGATTCGACCCTATTTATTTATGGTGAGGGGTGGACTGCTGGAGATAGTCCATTGCCTCCAAAAAAAAGAACTACCAAAGCAAACATGCCAAATGTTTATGGTATAGCGGCTTTCTCCGATGATATTCGTGATGGAATAAAAGGTCATTGGAACAATCTTAAAACCAAAGGTTTTGTGAGTGGTGAACCCGATACCGAAGAATCAATAAAATTTGGAATTGTGGCTGCAACACAGCATCCTCAGGTTGATTATCAGAAAGTTAATTATTCTAAAAAATACTGGTCGAATGGACCTCAGCAAACAATTAATTACGTTTCGTGTCACGACAACAATACACTTTGGGATAAACTGGCAATTTCATCACCTAAAAGTTCAATTGAAGAAAGATTGAGAATGGCAAAAATGGCCAACACCATTGTAATGACATCTCAAGGAGTCCCATTTTTACATGCCGGAGTTGAGTTTTTAAGAAGCAAACAAAATGTTGAAAATTCCTTTGAATCGCCGGATTCTATCAATTGGATTGATTGGTCGTTAAAAGAAAAGAACAAAGATATTTTTGTGTATCATCAAAGTTTAATACAACTACGTAAAGAGCACCCGGCATTTAAAATGCCAACAACTGATATGATTTCAACCCATTTGGAATTTATGGATTTGGAAGAAGGAATGGTAGGTTATACCATTTCAGGAAATGCAAATGGTGATTCATGGAATACTATTTTGGTTGTTTTTAATGCCAATATGGAATCAAAAGATATTGATTTAGGCGATGAACCATGGACAATAGCTTTAGATATAGAAAAAGGATACCGAAAAAATGGTAAAAAAAATAGTGGAAAGTTTAAATTAGAACCACTTACAGCTTACGTGTTATACAAATAGAAATGGGTTTTGTCAGTCTCACTCTTTGTTCTGACTTCCCTCTCTCGGCTTTGCGGTTTATCTCTCAGGAGAGAACTTTTACTTATTAATCAGTGAGGCGAGTATAAAAAGGGACGAAAACGGGAAAAGTTAAAAATCAGCATTACCCCAACCCTAAAGGGAGTCTGATTTTCAACGTTTTCCCCTGCCTACCGGCCAGGCAGG
>JAEINW010000156.1 GCA_016342715.1 Salinivirgaceae bacterium
TTCTGTGACATCGAGTCACAAAATACTAATTATTTTCGAGGCAAGCCTCGGGGAATTATACCCAAAGAGATTAAAACTGGTGCCGATTGCGCCCACTGTTGATTCCAATCGTTCAATATTTCAAACATGTTTTGATAGTGCTCCTTATTTTCCTTGGTAGCGTAAAAGAATTGCCAGGGTTGTTCATTTCGAGCCGATGGTGCGTAACTAGCTGCTTTAAATAATAATTCCAAGCTGTTTTTATCAACATTTTTATCAGCAAAAGCTCTGGGGCTATATCTCTTTTCAATTAATTTATTCATACTAGCAATTATTAAACGTTGATTATTAGTCTCTATTTAACAAAAATATATGTGAATAGTTTATTTTAATTTTCAGTGTCATGAGGTAAATAGGGATCACATTAAATCGTTGGGAGTGTAGATTAAATCACCTTAATGTTTAATATTAAATGAGTCGAGTATAAAAAGCATTCGAATTAATATTTTCAACATTTGTTACCCTAGCCCTAAAGCGAAAACGTTGAAAATCAGACTCCCCTGCCTACCAATCTGGCAGGCTTTAGGGTTGGGCTAATGCTGATTTTTAACTTTTTGCGTTTTCGTCCCTTTTTATACTAGACTCTTAAATAACTATGTGATTTTATTAGAACTATAAAAAAATGATTTTTTAGTCAAAATTATTTGTTAATGAATATTTGCAACTATCATTCCTCGCTCAACTCAATACCTCGTTCCTGAATATCTACTGGAATGGTTTTGTTGTTGTCAGCATAATAAAATGTTCCGTATATAAGAAATGGATTTGACTCGTCAATTTCAGCAGTTGGTTTTAATTTATAAGTAACTATGAATTTGGGTTTTTGGGGCATATTCATCCACATGTATTTCACCAGTTTTTGTTTGCTATTATATACAAAAATGGCATTATGACTTTTTACATTTTCAACTTCGTAACCCACAGGAATTTTTTCTTGAAGTTTGCCATATTTATTAAAATCACCTTTACTAATTAAAATATTAACAATTATTTCACCATTCTCCTCATAAGGCACTTGACGAATACAAGCAACCCCTTCAGACGAAAATTGCTCATACGAAAATTTCGTTTTTTCAACATTAGATAATAATTCATCTTCAGATTTATCGCCAGCCAATACAGTAATTACTTGAGGATAAATATTAGACCGCAAAGGTTCGTTATTTTGCAACCAATTGGCCATACCTTTTATTACAAAGTAGCCCTCAATAGTTGGAGCAACAGTTACTCCCAAAGTAACTTCAAGCTCTTCGTCTACCGGATAATTTAACCATAAAAACTGTGCTTTCTGATCTTCAAATTTAAAATCGGAATTCATAGTTTCTTTTGCTGTGGCGTTAAAACCATTAGGTAACACGAGTTGTAAACGCGATATCCCTTTCATGTGATTAGCAGGAATATTAACTACTAATAAAAATTCATTACCAGCTTTTATTTTTTCGGGAATGTTTATTAAAATATCTTCCTGAGCAAATAATATGCTTCCTAAAAATATTCCTACGAGGGTAATAATACTCTTCATCATAGTTACCTTGCACTAAATAGTTACGCAAATTTAATCTTTAGTTTTTATTTTAAAATATTGCAGAGACAAAATAAAAAATGTTTTTATATAGCATTTTTTTTCTTTGAAATATAAGTATTATACTTATCGTTTACTGTTTATTAATCATTACATATTATTCACATCGTTCATGAGAATACCTTGCTATGTTGTTCATTAATAAACTATTCTGTCCATTGACTTAAATAAAGCCATCTATCTTCTTTTTCTTCTAGTTCTTTTGAAATTACTAACAAGCGTTGCGATGCCTGAATCAATTCATCACCTTGTAAGGAAGCATCAGATAAACCGGTTTCAATTTGGGTTTTTTCATTTTCCAGATTTTCAATCGATTCATTGATTTCATTAAATTCCTGCTGTTCTTTATAACTTAATTTCTTTTTTTCTTGTACTGTTTTTTCTTGCTTTTTAGGTGCTTCTTCCTTTTCAACTTTTTGCTTAAGCGCTTTTTTCTTTAAAGTATCTTCACGATACTGAGAGTAATTACCAGGAAAATCTTTTACATTCCCCTGCCCTTCAAAAACAAACAAATGATCCACAATTTTATCCATAAAAAACCGATCGTGCGAAACAATAACAACACAACCTTTAAAATCTGCTAAATAATCTTCAAGAATATTTAAGGTCATTATGTCCAAATCGTTGGTAGGTTCATCAAGAAGCAAAAAATTTGGATTATGTATTAAAACGGTCATCAAATAAAGGCGGCGTTTCTCGCCCCCACTTAATTTTCGAACAAAAGCATAATGTGTTTTTGGCGGAAAAAGAAAGTAATTCAAAAACTGTAAAGGCGATAGTTTTCTTCCATCCCCCATGTTTATTTCTTCAGCTAAGTCCTGAATTACTTCAATAACTTTTTTATTTTCGTCAAAAGTAATTCCATCTTGTTTGTAATAGCCCATAACCACGGTTGAACCCGTTTCAATACGTCCGCTATCAAGTGGTATTTGGTTTGTAATAATATTTAAAAAAGTAGATTTTCCGGTTCCATTTTCGCCAATAATTCCAATTTTTTCACCCCTTTCAAATTTGTACGAGAAATTATTAATTATTGAAAGATCACCAAAACTCTTTTTCAGATTATACATCTCCAAAATTTTCTTGCCCAAACGTGCACTTTGAACTTCCAATTTTACTTCGTCTTGATTTCGTCGTTTACTGGCTGTTTCTTTGGTTTTATAAAAAGAATCAACCCTATATTTTGCTTTTGTACTGCGTGCCGATGGGGAACGGTTTACCCAATCTAATTCTTTTTTAAACAGCGATTTGGCTTTATCAATTTCTTGATTTTCGGAATTAATTCGTTCGTCACGTTTTTCTAAAAAGTAAGAGTAATTTCCTTTGTATCGGAATAATTGATTATCGTCTAATTCATAAATAACATCGCACACGCGGTCTAAAAAATACCGGTCGTGAGTAACCATAAACAAGGTGCTTTTCGATGATTTTAAAAATCCCTCCAACCATTCTATCATATCTAAATCTAAATGATTGGTAGGTTCATCTAATATCAAAATATCGGGGTCATTAATAAGTACATTTGCTAAAGCCAGCCTTTTTTTCTGACCACCCGACATTTCTCCAACTTTTTTATCGAATTCAGTAATTTTTAATTGCCCCAAAATTTGTTTTATTCGAATTTCATAATCCCAGGCATTCAATGTATCCATTTGATGCATAGCTAGATTTAAACGTTCTGAATTATCAATTTTTATGGCAGCTTCATATTCTTTAATGGCTCTTACCACCTCGCTCGATGAAGAAAACACCTCATCCATTACGGTTAATTCAGGATTTACAAGAGGCTCTTGCTCCAAATATCCAACCGTAACATCGTTTCTAAAAATTATTTGACCATCATCAGGAGTATCTTGGCCTCCCATTATTTTTAGTAGCGATGTTTTACCTGTACCATTTTTCGCAATTAAAGCAACACGCTGGTCTTTATAAATGGTAAAACTAATATTATTAAATAGCTCTAAATCGCCAAACGATTTCGATATATTTTCAACTTGAAGATAGTTCATGTTTATTTTTTATAAATCGATCAAAAGTAATAAAATAATAGCAAGCTAATAAGAATTTAATAACAACTCTATTCATTTATAAAATCAAGGTTTGAATAAACAATTACATAAATTAATAGCATAAAAAAAACCGTTCCTATTGAAACGGCCAAACTAAAATTAATCATATATAATATTATACACATTCAGGAATTAATTCTTTAATTCTTGATATAAGTTTATCTAAAATCAAGGGCTTTTCAAAATAATCGGCTGCGCCTAATTCTTGCGCTTTTTTTTCCTCTTCCAATTTATTGCGAGCAGTTACCAAAATTACAGGTATTTTATCTAATTTATCATCCTTTATCATCAATTCTAATACATCATAACCCGACATACCAGGCATCATTATATCTAATAAAACCAAATCAATCGCTTTTTTATTTAAAATGGATAAAGCCTCTTCGCCAGAAACTGCAGAAGTTACGATGAAATTTAAATCTTTAAGGGCACTTTCTAAGAGAAGATTATTGGTTGAAGAATCATCAACTAGTAAAATATTGGGTGTGGAATTTTTCATTAGTAGTTTATTTGGTTAACTTTTTTATCTATAATATACTTGCTCAAATTAGTAGCTATATTTATACTTTTAAAATTATAAAATGATTTTTAAATAAATGGTTTTTTTTTAACAATGAAGATAGGTATTTTTATGATATAGCTCAAATTTCCCTATCTTTATTGCAAATTGAGTCAAACTAATAATAACTATGAATCGAATTGAGGAAGAATTTTCTATATGGCTAAGTAGTTTAACTAACGATCAAATTGAGAAGATAAAGGCTAATCAGGTCAATTTAAACTATAACAAAGGAGAAATCATTTGTAAACAAGGTGGTTTTGCTTCGCATATTATATTCCTTTCTGAAGGATTAGTGAAAATTTATAAGGAACATAACGAAAAGAACTTAATTCTCCAAATTGTAAAGCCAGGAGAATTAATTGGTTTATCATCGTTATATAATAAAGGTGTTTTCAATTATAGCGCAGCAACTATTGATCGTTCAAAGGTTTATTCTATAAATGCCGATATTATAAAATACTTAATAAAGAACAATGCTGATTTCTCTGAAAAAATAATTACACTACTTAATTTAAATACTACACAGTATTTTGAACGCCTCATTAGCTTGACTCAAAAACAACTTCATGGTCGTATTGCTGATGCAATTTTACATTTAGCCCGAGAAATTTACCAAAAAGACAGCTTTAACATGCTGCTTAGTAGACGCGACTTAGCTGAATTCTGTGGTATGTCAACAGAAAGTGCGATTCGGATATTAAAAGAATTCCACAACGATAAAATTGTAAATATTGAGGGTAAGAAACTAGATATAATCAGCTATTCTTTGCTTGAAAGATTGAGTGAAGTTGGGTAATGACAGTTGACAGTCCTCAGTCTGCAGTAGTTTTATCAATGCAACTTCTGAAGACTGATTACTGTTCTTCTACATTCTCTCTGGAACTTCCATTCCTAATAATTTTGTGCTTGATTTTATAATAGCTGCTACTTTACTAGAAATAAATAATCGAAAGTTTTGAACATCTTTATTTACTTCATTCATAATGTGATGATCGTGATAAAACTGATTATATTCTTTGGCTAATTCATAAATATAATTTGCTATTACCGCTGGACTATAGTTGTTACCAGCTTCTTCAATTGCCGATGGATAATTGGCAATTTGTTTTACCAAATCTTGTTCCTTCTTATCTAATAAAATATTCTGATTTATTTCAGAAACTACCTCAATTCCTGCATCAGAAGCTTTTCTGATAATTGATTTAATTCGAGCATGCGTATATTGTAAAAATGGCCCTGTATTGCCATTAAAATCAATCGATTCCTTCGGATTAAACATCATGGTTTTCTTTGGATCGACCTTTAAAATAAAATATTTTAAGGCGCCCAAACCAACCATTTTTGAAATATTTACAATCTCTTCATCAGAGTAACCATCAAGTTTTCCAAGTTCTTGAGAGGTTTCTTTTGCAGTTTTTATCATTTCAGCAATCAAATCATCGGCATCAACCACTGTACCTTCACGCGATTTCATTTTTCCTTCTGGCAATTCAACCATTCCGTACGATAAATGCTGCATATGATCGGCCCATGAGTAACCCAATTTTTTAAGCACCAGCTTTAACACTTGGAAGTGATAATTTTGCTCGTTCCCTACAACATATAAATGATTGTCTAATTTGAATTCAGAGAATCTTTGATGCGCAGTACCAATATCCTGGGTCATATAAACAGAAGTTCCATCGGCACGTAAAAGAATTTTTTGATCCAAACCATCCTCAGTTAAATCGGCCCAAACGGAACCATCTTCCTTTTGTATCAAAATTCCCTTTTCCAAGCCATCTAAAACAATCGCTTTTCCCAATTTATAGGTTTCCGATTCATGATATATTTTATCGAAATCGACACCCATGGTTGCATAAGTAACATCAAAACCAGCATACACCCAATTATTCATGGTTTTCCAAAGTTCAACAACTTCCCTATCTCCTGCTTCCCATTTTCTAAGCATTTCGCGAGCTTCAAGTATTAAAGGTGCTTTATCTTTTGCTTCTTCAATTTTTAATCCTTGCGCTATAAATTCAGCAATTTCCTTTTTATATTCCTGATCGAATTTTACATAATAATCACCAACCAGCTTATCCCCTTTTTTGCCCGTACTTTCAGGCGTTTCTCCATTTCCCCATTTTTGCCAGGCCAACATACTTTTGCAAATATGAATGCCTCTGTCGTTAATCAAATTAACTTTAAACACCTTATGGCCATTTGCTTTCAAAAGTTCAGCAACCGAATATCCTAATAAATTATTTCTAACATGTCCTAAATGAAGAGGTTTATTGGTGTTTGGACTTGAATATTCAACCATCACCGTTTTTCCGCTCTCCCCCTCGTTCTTAATTCCATAATTGGTTTTTGCTGCTATCCTATTTAAAAAGCCTATCCAAAAACTGTTTGTAAATTTCAAATTTAAAAAGCCTTTTACCACATTAAAGCTTTCTACTTCAGATACATTAGCACTAATATATGTTCCTATATCATTGGCAGTTTGCACCGGATTTTTTTTTGAAATACTTAAAAATGGAAAAACTACCAATGTAAAATCTCCCTCAAATTCCTTACGAGTTTGCTGAAATTGAATCTGTTTTTCATCCGCTTCAGCACCATAAAGATCATTAATTCCGGTTTGTACTTTTTCTTTTAATAATGATAATATTTCCATAATTGAATTACTTGTTAAAAAATTGGCTACAAAGATAATATTTTAACAGAATTAAGAATGAAAGATGTTAAATGAATGAATAAATACCGTTGATTATACTTATAATACATACTGCATGAAACAAAAAATTGACTCAAAATGTATTACTTATTTATTTCACAATTGAAATACTTTTTTATTCTTTTGCATATATACAAACACCTTTACCGTGCAGATAAACAACACATTGCCGAAAGATGTCGCTTGAATTGTTTTCATATTCTTAATAGAATATCTTTCATCATTTATTTAATGTAATTACCTAAAATTTAATAACTTGTATAATCAAATATTAATATTACCTTTGCGGCTGCTTTCGGGGTAAGAAAGCGTTAGGTGTATTAAGGATACATTTCGGGTTTCACTGGCTGCGTAGCCGTCTAATTTAGTCCTTTGTCCACCAAAATTTGGTAAACATCCGGGCGAAAATAGAATGGTTTTTATGCGGAATAATTTAAAATAAATGAAGTTATACAGTGAAATGGGTCTTAAACCTGAAATTTTTAAGGCCATTGACGGAATGGGTTTTGTAAATCCAACTCCAATTCAAGAAAAAACAATCCCAGCAATTCTTAAAGGTGGCAATGATATTATTGCATTGGCACAAACCGGAACAGGTAAAACGGCTGCTTTTGGCTTACCTATTATTCAACAAATTGAAATAGGAAATAGAAAAACACAATCGTTAATATTAGCTCCAACGCGTGAACTTTGCTTGCAAATTGCCAGCGATTTAAACAAATATGCACATTTTATTAAAGGTTTATCGGTGATACCGGTATATGGTGGAGCCAGCATTGTTCCCCAATTAAATTCATTGCGCGATGGGGCTCAAGTTGTGGTAGGAACCCCAGGTCGTACCTTGGATTTGATTAAAAGAAAAGCCTTAAAAATAGAAAACATTCGCTGGATGGTACTTGACGAAGCCGATGAAATGTTAAACATGGGTTTTAAAGAAGACTTGGATAGCATTCTTTCAGTAACTCCACCAGAAAAGCTAACCTTATTGTTTTCGGCTACCATGCCTACTGGCGTTCGTCATATTGCCAAAAACTACATGAACAATATTGAAGAAATTGCTGTTGCCAAGAAAAATGTTGGTGCCGACAATGTTCAACATCAATATTTTGTAATTAAAGCATCGGATAGATACCTTGCCTTAAAACGCTTGGCCGATATTAATCCAAACATATATGGTATTGTATTTTGCCGTACCCGTAGAGAAACACAAGAGATAGCCGCTAAATTAATTCAAGATGGTTACAATGCCGATGCCTTGCATGGCGATTTATCACAAGCACAGCGCGATCAAGTAATGTTACGTTTTCGCCGTCAGCATTTACAATTACTTATTGCTACCGACGTTGCTGCCCGTGGTTTAGATGTGAATAGCCTAACACACGTTATTAATTTTCAATTACCCGACGACAATGAAGTTTATGTTCACCGTAGTGGTAGAACAGGTAGAGCTGGAAAATCGGGTATTTCAATTACTTTGGTTCATGCACGCGAGACTCGCAAAATTAAAGAAATTGAAAAACTGGTAGGCAAGAAATTCTCCAAAGAATTAATTCCTGAAGGAAAAGTTATTTGCGAACAACGCATGCTTACTTTGGTTGATCAGATTGAGAAAGTTGTTGTTGACGAAGAGCAAATTGGATCCTTTTTGCCTTCAGTTATTAAGAAATTGGAATGGTTAGAACGCGACGAACTTATTAAACGTTTTGTTTCGGTAGAATTTAATCAATTTCTTGAATATTATAAAGATGCAAAAGATTTAAATGTACTAGAAGGAGCTTCAAGAGACCGTGACCGCGGAGATCGTGATCGTGGAGACCGTGACCGCGGAGATCGTGATCGTGGTGACCGTGATCGTGGAGACCGTGACCGTGGTGACCGTGATGGAGATAGCCGAAGAAGAGGTAGTTCTGGTTTTACCCGTTTTTATATAAACCTGGGTGGAAAAGATAATTTAAATGCTGCTCATTTAATAGGCTTAATTAACGATACCACAAGTACACGTGATATTGAAATAGGCAAAATTGACATTCTTCGTAAGTTCTCTTTCTTTGAAGTGGATAAATCACACGAAAATTTAATTCTCGATTCATTTAAAGACATCTCATACGAAGAAGTAAAGATAGAAGTTCAGGTTTCAAAACCTGAAGCACCAGCCAGAAGAGATGGTCAAGGTGGAGGACAACGCAGAGATGGCGCAAGATCAAGTAGTCGTTCGTCAGATACTACCAGAAAACGTAGAGATTCTGGTTCTGGAAGCGGCGAACGTCGCGATGTAAAAAAGCCAACCAAAAGAAGGTATTAGAAATGAACAAGCTCGTAGCTGTCGAGGTATCAAAATAGTAGAACTTTTGTTTTCTCGCAGCAAGCTGCGGGGAACTTTTCTCATGAGCAAAGCGAACTATTCTCACGATCCCGAGATTCTATGTTAAAATCCAAATAAATTCTCACATTTTTTTTATAATTTTGTTTATTTAAGGAAGTACTTTTGTACTATCCTGTGTAGGATGGTCACAGATCATCCTACTTTTTTCATTATTTTGTGATACTTATTAATTTCATAATACGGATCGAAAGTATTATCTGTTTTCCATAATATATATATCAAGCAAAGAAGCTTTCTTTGAACACCAACCCCAGCTATCATCGGTTTTATTTTATGCTCATTTATCCGTTTGTAAAAAACGCTAAGAGGTTTATTATGAATTATTGCTGTTTGTGCGGGAAAATGCAGAACTCTCCGTATATGTGAGTTGCCTTGTTTCGATATTTTAGAGTTGCCTTTATACTTTCCCGATTCTTTGATTTTAACATCTAATCCTGCATATGATGTTAGTTGCTTTTGATTATTAATAGCTGAAAAACCATTAGTTTCTGCGATAACTGTGGCTGCAGTAATCAATGCTACTCCTGGAATAGTTGTTATGTTTTCAACCTTATCATATAAGAGTTCGTCTTCTTTTATTAACGCTAATATTTCTCGTTCAATTTCAGCTATTTGTTCTACAACAATTTGCAATCTTTGATGGTATCTTGCAACGGTATTTACTTGTCCTATGGCCTTTTTACAGGTTGCATGTAATCTGTTTTTTACTACTGTTTTTTCCTTAAGCAACTCTTCTCGTTCTCTTGTTAATGTGCGTAAATTAAGGAACCCTAAAGATAAAGGATTCCATTCTTTTAACTGCCGTTCCAGACCCATCCACGATAAGGCTTGAGCATCTAGCTTGTCTGTTTTTGATGACTTGCTTAAACTTGCACAATACCATTTTGCTTTTGAAGGAATCACTACAAAAACAATTTGTTTAGATGATTTTAGCCAGTAAGCCAGTCGCTCATAATACACGCCTGTGAATTCCATGGTGTAGCTGATTTCTATATCATTACACATGTGTTTATCAATCCAATCAAGCAACTTAACAAACCCTTCTTCATTGTTATTAAACTTCTTTCTTCCTTTGCATTGCTTGTCGAAATTCTCATCCATTAAGGTTAAGTTAACATCAAATGTATCCATAGATACATCAATTCCTACATTTTGCTTTAAAACCATAATTAAAAATTTTTAAGTTCTTCTGTAACCTTTACTCGTAATTAAATGCAGGCTTATTCTTTATTGAATAGAGAAGAATAGCCTTTGATTCTTTATTCAGATTTTAGAAGAAAAAGAATGGAGCTTATTTCTCGGGAACAGCATCATTTAAAATATGTACTTAGAGCTCGATCAGTCATCCATTCTTTTTATTAAACATAGTTTTGAATATACATCATTATTTTATCTTCGTAAACATACGAGAACTCGGGAAAGTAATAATATGAAGCCACATTGTGGAATTAAAAAATGGATATTTCAGGTTAAATGAAATATCCATTTTTTTTTACTTTTTTCCATTTGCTTCCATTTGTTTCCTTTTGGAACTCAATAAATAATCAACAAACAAAACAAACGCAATAACCAACAATGCATATCCCATAATTCTTCCCCTTATTTTTAAGTTCTTAAGTTTATTTAATTATTCTATTTCTTAATAATATTATATACATATCTAATACATTAATAAATTTCAAGAACAAAATTACACGCTAAAAGCTAATATATAAAGCCTTTTAAGTAAATTTTAATGCTTTTATTTGTTCTTAAATAACTTAAAAAACAAACTAAGTAATAACTTAATTTTTATTTAAGTGCAACTGAAATAAAATCACATTACACTTAACTTAAGTTTTATTATCTTAACTTAATTTCATACTTTTGAAAATTATTAGTTGATTATGCCAGGAATATTCTCATTCATTAAAAACCCAATGATAAATTTACTTGAAGCCTCAGGTAAGTTAATTCCCGGCATTGAAAAAGCCCTAACACTATATTATGATATCAATAGCAATGAAATGGTTTGCAAGGGAATAAAAAACCCATCAACTGAAAATACAATAGAAAACTATTATATAGCTGACCTTGCCGCATCTGAAAAATTACGAAACCGAAAAAACCAATGGCAATGGCTGGCTGCCGACAATCTGCCCTTTGAAGTTCAATCGACACAAAAAACCCAATTCAATATTTTTGACGAGTTGAATCATTTGGTATTATGTTTGGCATTTCCGAATAATATTGACCATAAAATGGATTTGCTATTCATTTATTTAAACAGCAATCTGGGAAGTTTTGGCATTTCAAAAACCGATAAAAACTTATCTACAGAAAATAAATCAATTATTGGAGCTATGGCCTATAATTGTTTCAAACTTTTTATGCAGCAGCAGCAAACCGATAGTAAAACCCTGCTAGCCATTAACCATAAAGTAAATGCCATTCAACAAGAAAACAAACAACTGAAACAAGAATTAGAAGGCTTACGCTCAACCTACAAACAAAGCATTCTTGAAATGTGTCGACAGCATTTAGATAAACTCTCAGCACAACTATCGGTACAATTTGAATTAGCCAACGATGCTATTCAAAAACTGGAGCAATTTTCGGGCAACGCCGATATATTGTTAGAAAGTTTAACACAATCGGCAGTATTGGCAATTAATTTAAATTTTGGAAGCTCCTCGGCTGCCATTGTTTTAAAAGCCTGGGATATTCAAATTAATGAACCAGAAATAAGTTCCTCACAAGCTACCAAAATTGAGGGACTGCATGAGCGTTATTTTAAAACATTCCATTTATTGGAAAAATTAGAATCGGCAGCTCGTAATGTAATAAACAGCCATCAAAAACTTACCAGCGAAAATGTGGGAAGCGCTTGCCCCACTCCTATTTCAGCTCCTGCAATAAGCGATGCCTTACGCAACCATCAGAAAAAAGTCATTAACCTCATGAACGAATATCCTGACAATTGGCCTACCATTCGCAACGAATTCCGCCCGGTTAAAAATATTATTGAGAATAGTAAAACGGGGTAGAAAGTTGGCGGTTCTCAGAGTCTTCAGTCGGCAGTCTCCAGTCTTGATACTTGCTACTAATTTTTCAGTTCATCAGCTGCTTATTAAAGATAGTTCTCTCCTGGGAGAGAAACCGCATAGCGGAGAGAGGGAACTTTACACCAAATAAACCTATCATTCATAGCTTTTACAAAGCAATTTAATTAGAAATAATTCCCCCTCTGTCCTTTGGACAGCTCTCCCAAGAGAACACTTTTATTGAACAAGTTTTTGGAATGTAAAAACTAGTTGCTAAGCGATTTTATTT
>JAEINW010000157.1 GCA_016342715.1 Salinivirgaceae bacterium
CCCAATATATGGCATAAAAAAAACTCATGGTGAAACTAAATGACCACCTGATTTTATGAATCGCTCAATTTAGGTATAAATCAAATACTTCTGTATCCATTCCCAATTTATCACGAATATCATTTAAGTTAATATTTTCAATGCTTACTGTGTTTTGGAAATATTTATTTACTATTTTATCAGAATAATTTCTCATTTGCTGTTCCATAGGCTCTTCAATAATTGAAAGCGCAACAAATTGTAATTCAATAAATGAGCGAATTTCATCGTAAATAAAATTCTGTTCTGTTTCGTTATTAATCGAAAGAATGGTTTGTGTGTTTTTGTAGCTAAAAATACCAATTATCAAAAGTCCTAGAATAACAGGGGATACAATATTTTGAAATAATTGCTTGTTTATACTGGTAATTTTCACTGTAATTATAGATTTAAAGCTTGAGTTTATTTTACTAATATAACAATTATAGGTGAAGTTTACTGTGTTTGATTAAAGTTTGTTTACGGTTTGTCTAAGCATAACTAGTTTGGTTAATAAGTTTTCAAGATGATCAAGTTTTAACATATTTGCGCCATCTGATTTTGCATTGGCCGGATCGGGGTGAGTCTCTATAAATAAGCCATCGCAACCAACTGCTATTCCAGCTTTTGCAATGGTTTCAATTAAATCGGGTCGTCCGCCTGTTACTCCACTTGTTTGATTGGGCTGTTGTAAAGAATGTGTAATGTCTAAAATTACGGGATAACCAAAAGTTTTCATTTCTGGAATTCCTCTAAAATCAATAAGTAAATCCTGATACCCAAAAGTTGTTCCTCGTTCGGTAAGCATTACATTACTATTGCCACATTCAATAACTTTTTGTGCTGCAAATTGCATGGCTCCAGGTGCTAAAAATTGACCTTTTTTAATATTTACAACTTTTCCGGTTTTTGCAGCCGCTTCCAATAGATCGGTTTGACGACATAAAAATGCAGGAATTTGTAAAACGTCTACAAATTCAGCAGCAAGCGAAGCTTCTTCTGCTGTGTGTATGTCAGTAACAATGGGTACTCCAAATTTTTCTTTAACTTCTTTTAAAAGCAATAGAGCCTCCATGTCTCCAATTCCTGTAAAAGAATCTTTTCTACTACGGTTTGCTTTACGGTACGATGCTTTAAAAATATAGGGTATTTTTAATTTATTGGTAATTTCAATTATTTTTTCAGCAATTTGGAAAACATTATCACGACTTTCAACAACACAAGGTCCTGCTAAAAGAAAGAAATTTCCTGAGTCGGTATTTTTAATATTTGGAATCGTATGTATCATAAATTATATTTATTAGAAAGTGCAAAAATAAACTTCTTATTAGCTGTAACAAAATAAAAAAGGAGTTTTACACTCCTTTTTTATTTTAAAAGATTTTTATCTAGAAAATGAAAATATAGAAAATATTTTACATGAATATAATTAATTGGGATTGTTTGAAAAATGGATACTATTAATTGCTTTGCTAACTAAATCGTTAAGAATAAGTTTACGATCATTATCAACAATTATTGCTTTAAAATTAAAACATTTTCCATTTTCTAAAAAGACAATATAGCTTTGTATAGTTTGTGCAGTTGAAGAGTTAGCTTTTACAGATCGATAGGCTGTGTAATATCCATTGTACTTTTGAATTTCCATTTCGCTATATGAATCACGATTTATGGTTAGGTTTAATTGCGATGGATTTGAGCCGAGATTTTTATACAAGAAATTTTGAATCTTTGATTTTTCAGCAATGCTTAGGTTGTTAAGATTTGTAGAAGAAGTGATATTATTTAATGATTCGGGAGAATTATCGATAAAAAAGAATATTTTCCCTTGATTATCAACTTTGTTTTTATCCCAAAATATTTCTTGAGATCCTTCATTCACTATGATCATGCCACTGGCATCATAGGTGTCTGAATTTAGTTTGTTTTTTTGATTTTTTATATCTAAAAAACCAAAAGAGTTGGGTACTTCATGAGTTCCTGCTACTGTAAATTCTATTTCACCTTCCTTAAATTTTATTTTAAATGTTTTTATTTTAGGCAACAATTTGTATTCTTTAAAACGTTCAGCGGCTTGAGGGCTAGCTTTTTCTTCTTTTGTTTTATTTAGGTTTGTTGTTTTTGATTTTTCAATAATTAATGCTTGGTTGGTTTGGACGTCAATCATATGCCATTCAGTGCCTGCACCCGAATGATCTTGCCATAAATGAATATTGCTACCATTTTCTGAGCTGCGATTATTTAAGCATAAAATGCCACCCAATTTTGAATAGATTTTCCATTTTCCATTGCCCAGATGTTTTATTCTAAATTTTTGTGAGGCTGTATGGTTCAGTTTATAAATTTGAATATTCGTACCATTTTTATTACTGCCCCCTTGTACGTCAACAACACCATAACCCAGCGTGTATTCAGGAATTATATAATACCAATGAAAACCATCTTCAAATCCGGCGTAAGTAAATTTAAATTTGCGGTCTTTGTCTTTGTCAGACAACTGCCATACAATTAGACTTTGGCTGTTTTTAAATTTTATATTTCGACCTCGAATATCCCAACAGCCAAAACTATTTTTACCATAATTATTATTTGATTGTATGTAGAATGTTTGACCTGAGGGAATATAATCTTGGGCAATGGTGCTATGATTATTCAGAAAGAATAGAGCAATTAGTAATGCTAAAAATATCTTATTCATAAGCTTTAATTTGTGTTTTTGCATTTTTTTTATCAATGTATTTACTTAGCTTTAGTTTTCAGGAAGATCGCCACATAAAGGAACTTTTATCCAATTTGATTCTGGAAACAAATATATTTTATAAGGAAAATCGTAACTTATTTGTAAGTCGTAGCCTAAAGGGGCATCCCCGATTTTTATTCGGCTATCGCCTTTTGGAATAGTTCCAAAGAATTTAGAGTCAGGAAAATTATAATTTGTAAGTCGTGTATCTAACCAAAACCATTTATTTTTAATGTTTAAAATAATCGCCCAATGTTCATTATTAGGAATATCTCTAATATGCATTACTTCGATGGCCATTTTTGAGTGAGGAATTCCGGTTAAGGTAAGTAGGTTTGCAAAGCTTAGTGAGTTGAGCTGACGATTGGTTCGAATTAAACACCCTGTTTCTTTATAACACCGGGCATACTCGTTTATGGTTGGCCATCGGCTTGATTTGTATGGGTTTATATTCATTAAAAAATCTTTTGCTTTTTGGTGATTGGGATTTGTTACGGGCTTGTTCAAAACATCTACCGATTTTTCTTTCCAAAAATCCCAAACCAATTTAGCTTGTCTGTAAATTTCTTCATCAGTTAAAGCAGGAGAGCCGTCAAGGCCGATTTGATTCATTAACCAAATTACATCCTGATTTCTGTTTTTATTGTCATGAAAAAATGTATTTTTTTCGTTTTTCACGTCTCCATAAACATAATAAAAACCATTCCCATTTTTTCGATATAAATATTCGCCTTGATGACCATTTGTTATAAGAACATCAGTGCCGCTTGCCTTGTCAAGTTTGAAGTTAAATTCAATATCACAATCAGAAACTGCTCTATCCATTCTTTTAGAACCATAACCTGGTGCAGAGGCTATCATAAAATAATTACGTTTAATGTCATTTAAAGTAGGAAAAAAGTATTGACCACTATTATTAGCAACAATTTTGTAGGGTACTACATTATTAATGTCACTATTGTAAGCAGTAAGGATTGCATTGGGTATTGCTTTTCCTGTTGATGCATCAGAAATGATTCCGTAAGGTTTTAAAGTGTAATTTAAACTTTGGAGGGTATTTATATCAATAAAATACCATTCGGTGCCCGGTCCAGTATGGTCGTTCCATAAATGTATGTTTTCACCATTTTCAGAACTGCGATGCTCTAAACACAAAATTTTTCCTGTTTTTGAGTAAATCTTCCATCGTCCTTCACCTAAGTGTTTTAAACGAAATTTTTGTGAAATAGTATTGTTACAACTATAAACCTGAATGTTGGTTCCGTTATTTATTCCACCTCCTTGAATATCAATTCTTCCATGTTTATTTGTGTGTTGGGGATAAATGTAGTACCAGTAGTAACCATCTTCAAGTCCAGCATTTACAAAACTAAATTTTCGATCTTTGTCTTTATCTGATAATTCCCAAACTGCAAGACTTTGTCCATTTTTAAAACTTAAATTACGTCCTCTGAAATCCCAATAGCCATAATTATTTTTTCCATAATTATTTACAGATTGAATAAAAAAGGCTTTACCATTGGGTATATACTCTTGGCAATAAATAGAAGTTGCACTGCTAAGTATAAAAAACAATAAGGCAATTTGGAGAAAAAATTTCATGTGTTGATTTTTTTAATAAATGGAAGTTACATTATACAATTATAACAATAAATTGGTAGTATTAATAATCATTTTTTTTGCTTTATAAATTAATCAAAACTAATGATTTTGTTAATATTGCTACATTTGTAAAAAAATACGAAATGATAGAACAGAATACTATTTGTGCAATATCAACTGCCTCTGGAAATGGAGCTATTGCTTTAATTCGTTTAAGTGGGAGTGAAGCATACTCCATTGTTTCTAAAATATTTCAATCGAAAAATGATTCATTGGATTTATCAAAAGTTAAACCTCAAACCATACATTTTGGAACTATTAGTGACGGAGAAACAATTATTGATGAAGTGCTTCTTTCAATTTTTAAAGCTCCAAATACTTTTACAGGAGAAAATATTGTAGAAATATCGTGCCATGGCTCTATTTATATACAACAAAAAATACTGCAATTGCTTTTAAAAAATGGTGCCCAATTAGCTCAGCCTGGAGAATTTACGCAGCGGGCATATATGAATGGCAAAATGGATTTATCGCAAGCCGAAGCGGTGGCCGATTTAATTGCATCAACCAATGCAGCGGCTCATAAAATTGCTATGAACCAAATGCGCGGAGGATTTTCAAACGAATTAAAAAAACTACGAGCTGAACTCTTGCAATTTATTTCACTTATTGAATTGGAATTAGACTTTAGCGAAGAAGATGTAGAATTTGCCGATAGAACTCAATTGTTAGCTTTAATTAATAAAATTGAAACCATTATTTCGGCATTAATAAAATCGTTTGAGTTAGGTAATGCTATAAAGAATGGAGTTCCGGTGGCTATTGTTGGTGAACCTAATGTTGGAAAATCTACCTTGCTCAATGCTATATTAAATGAAGATAAAGCTATTGTTTCTGATATTGCAGGAACCACTCGCGATGCTATTGAAGATACCTTTAATTATAATGGCGTTGCTTTTCGCTTTATTGATACTGCAGGTTTGCGTGAAACAACCGATACCATTGAATCACTTGGGATTGAGCGTACCTACCAGAAAATAAATCAGGCTAAAGTTGTGTTGGCTTTGTTTGACGCTATAGATTCTAATGAAAAAATTTCTTTGGAATTGCTAAAAATATTTGAAAAAGCTGGTGAAGATAAACAAGTAATTCTGGTTAGAAATAAAGTTGACACATCGGAAAATGATATTGTAAAAATTGACAATAATAATTTGTTCTCACAGGTAAATATTTCGGCAAAAAACAAGCAAAATATCGACGAATTACTCGAAGAAATTGGAAAAGCTATACGACTAGATTCCCTTGAAAATAATGAAGTAATTGTTTCAAACATTCGTCATATGGAAGCATTGTCTTTGGCTTTTGAAGCATTAGCACGTGCTAAGGATGGAATGCAAATGGGTATTTCAAATGATTTTTTGGCTATGGATATTCGTGAAGTTATCCATCATTTAGCAGGAATAACTGGAGACGAAATTTCAACCGACGAAATTCTTGGAAATATATTTGGGCATTTCTGCATCGGAAAGTAATCGCCTTTCTTTTAATTATTCTTTATCTTTTTATTCAGGCAATTAGAGCCTTTTTTCTTCTTTTATTTGTTGCTAATCTGTTGCTGCAACAACAAGATTTGTTGTTAGCAACAAAAAATCAATCCGAGTGGTGAAATGATGTTACATACAGATACATCACTATACACAAGGATACATTGAGATACTTCAAGGTACAAGTCAATGAGCAGCAAAATAGAAATTACAAAGGTATGACAATACTGCGGTAATGAGTTTATCGCTAAGACCACTGTAACAAAATTTTGCGGTCATACTTGTGCAGCAAAGAATTATAAGCAGCGGAAAAAAGCAGATAAGTTGAACGAAGTTAAATCCGTAAACACTCAGAAAAAAGATTACACCCTTACACAACTTAACGATAAAGAATAGCCGGAGTATATCCGGATTTTATCATTGATTACTCAAAAACTTTAATTAGTCGAGGTAATTTAGTCGGGGCGGTTGATGCAAATGCTGTTTCTCCCAATCCGAGAGCTGTTAATTTTTCGTGGACAGACAATACAGGTTCAGGAAATGCAAAAGCAAGGGACAAAGCTCTTTTGGTTGTTTATAATCTAAGTTGAGCGATTGGAGCATAGCGAACAAGCGCTTTACTTAGAGTTAACCCCGATGTAGAGATTGTAGTGTTTCACAAACAAAGTGCAGTGAAATACTTACAAGAACTAAATCGTGAGCGAGAATCGCTCAATTTGGGTATAATGCAATTAAAGGATATGCTGTTTATGAAACTGCAGGAGCTCCCAGGGCATCCACATCTCAAAGTATTGCTGTGCCCTTAGACTTTTCGGGTGATGATGTAGAAACCTTTATAGGATTCATTTCAGAAGATGGTAGAGAAGTTTCAAATAGTGTTTATATTGGTTCTGTTCATATTGCTGCTCCGGGTTAATGGTTTTTTTGGATTATAGCAACACTATAATGAACTTGTATTAATGAAAATGTCTGGTTTTTGCCCTTAAAAACCAGACATTTTTATTTACTTATAGCCCGTAATTATTCAGTTCTTGTAAGCATTACCTTTATTGTATTTATGATATCTGTAAATTTTTTATTAAAATATTTGTAACGTTTTTACTGGTATAAACGTTACTTTTTTTATATTTGTATCTAATGTATTTTAGAATGAAACTTACTGATTTAATTAAATATAAGATTGACAGATTTGCAGAAGGATATATTTTCACCTATAGTGATTTTGATATAGATGTAAAAAATGAAAGTGCTTTAAAAGTAGCCTTGTATCGTTTGGTTAAGTCAGGAAAAATAGAAAGACTATCCAAAGGGAAGTTTTATAAACCCAAACAAGGTATTATTGGCAAACTGAAACCAGATGAATATGAAATTGTAAAAGACTTACTAAAAGATGGCAATAAGATAAATGGATATATTACAGGCTATTCAATTTTTAATCGTCTCAAATTAACCACACAGGTTCCAAATGTAATTCAAATAGGCGTTAATCTGGATAAAAAAGAAATCAAACGGGGGATGTACACCATTAAATTTGTACGCCAGTGGAATAAAATCACCAAAAAAAATATTCCCCTCTTACAAATATTAGATTGCGTACGATTTATTAAAAACATACCTGATACCAATATTGATCAATCCTTTAATCGGATTTTAAATCTAATTAAAAAACTTTCAGAAGCAGACAGAAAATCCTTTGTTGAACTTGCCATAAATTACCCTCCGGCATCCCGTGCATTAACAGGAGCTATTCTTGAGGAATTTGGAGCTATTGAACTTTCAGGTAAACTATTTAAAACACTAAAATCAACTAGCTGGTATAAATTAAATATTTCTGATAGCTTGATAGTAAATAAGAAAAAATGGAGAATTCAATGATATTACACAAGGATAAAAACCTGTTTATTAAGGCAATAAAAGAAACTTCTGACAATTTTGCTATTCAGGATTATTTTATTGAAAAAGATTACTGGATAACTCTCATATTAAAACGCCTCTCCGAAAGTAAATATGTGTATTCAGTGGTTTTTAAAGGAGGAACTTCGCTATCCAAAGGATTTAAACTGATAAATCGATTTTCAGAAGATGTTGATATAGCAGTGCTTGATGTGGCAGATATTACAGGCAATCAGCTTAAAACATTAATAAGGACAGTAGAAAAGGAAATAGCCGTCGATCTGGAAGAAATAAACTTTGAGGGTGTAACAAGTAAAGGTTCGCGATTTAGAAAAGCTGTGTATAAATACCCTGAAACACAGAAGCAAAAGGCAGGCGGTATTGTATCGGATACTATTATTGTTGAAATAAACTCATTTGCCAATCCGTATCCCTATTCAAAAGTGGGCATTCAAAGCCTTATTGGTGAGTACTTGCAAAATAACAATCAATACGAATTAATTTCAAAGTATAGATTAGAGGCATTTGAAGTAAATGTTTTGGATGTGAAGCAAACCTTGATCGAAAAACTGGTTTCATTAGTCCGTTTTTCTTTTGCTGAAAACTCATTGGAAGAACTATCCGGTAAAATCAGGCATTTTTATGACCTATATTACTTAATGAATAATAAAGAATGTTCTGATTATCTTAATGGAAAACAGTTTCTAACTGATTTTAATGCAATACTTGATCACGATAAAAAAGCATTTGACGAACCACAAGGTTGGAAACAGAAAGAATTACAAGAATCCCCTTTGCTAAATGATTTTGATACACTTTGGAAAACTTTAAAGAATGTTTATTCAAAAGAATTATCGATGCTGGCATATACTGTAATACCAAAAGAGCAGGAAGTTGCAAGTAATTTTAAGCAGCTTATCTCGCTATTTTTAGAACCATAAAATACAAGGTGAAATTATTGGAGAGATTTCTACCTTTCATTTCCTTGTTAATATTTTCCTAGAACAATGTTTTTTATTGTTGCTAATTTGTTGCTATTGCGATCTAATCAATTGATATTCACATACTGAAAAGATATTGCATCGGAAAATAAACATGCAAAACATACTTAGGTCCAGCAAATAAATATGAACCGCACGGGCAAAAGAAACCTCAAAATGCAAAACTTCACATTTGCGTCAATGCATCGCTAATTAACTGGTAAAAGCGAGCAGAAGATGCGCAATTTTGAATACTATTAAAATTAGCCTTTTGTGAACTGCTAAAATAGGGGAAGTAAAAAGGCTGATCTTAATTGTAAGTTGAAGGTATAAAAACTTGGAGTATTTGAAGATGCGTTCTTCTGTTTTTGTTTTTTACATAATTATGTTATATTTTTATAAAACTACCCGTTACCGTATGAATACAGTTAACGAGTGACTGTTTGGTGCTTTGATAAGTAAAAATATTTTTTAATCGTTCTACTAAGGATAAGCTATTCGCTTGATTAATTGAAGAATAGACAATTGTCATTTAAAGATTGTATGAATATGAGATTCAAATTAACAATGAACCGCACCACAAAGCAACGGATGTTGCCCATGGATTACCAGTATTACATTAGCGCATGGATTTATAAAGTATTGAAAAATGCCGACAAAACCTTTGCTGCATTTTTGCATGATACAGGTTATGGCGAAAGCGATCATAAGCGCTACAAACTATTTTGTTTTTCGCAGTTAAATTTTGGAAAACCTATAATGTGGAAAGAAAAAAAGTTATTTGAACTTATAAATCATGAAGCCACGCTAGAAATTGCTTTCGATGTACCCGAAGCAGCATCCAACTTTATAAAAGGACTTTTTATGCAACAAGAGTTTTATTTGGGCGACAAATTTAATGGCATCGACTTTAAAGTGAGTAAAGTTGAAACCTTAGCCGAACCTATGTTTGATGAGCTAATGAGTTATCGCTTAAAAAGCCCTTGGGTAATCAGTTATAAACCTGAGGGGCGAAAACAACCCGAATATTTAAAGCCCGACCATGATCTTTTTAATGAATTATCGGTAAAGCATTTGCTTGAAAAATTTAAAAATACACGTAAAACCGAAATTACGGGCAATGCCATTGTTTTTGCTCCTAACAAAAAGTACAAACGCAGTGGTTTTCGGATTAAAAATGGAACCGAAAATGAGACGCATGTAGTTGGTAATATTTTTGATTTTGACTTAAAGGCACCCATTGATGTGCATAAAATGCTTTGGAACGCTGGAGTAAGCGAAAAAAGTAGTAGTGGTTTTGGTTGGGTTGAAGTTTTTAAAAATTAAATCTAAACCCGTCAGGTTTTAAAAATCTGACGGGTTTAGATAAAAAATGGAAAGGTTGAGGAAAATTGATGAAATAAATTTACTACTGTTTACGAAATACCTGCTGGTGGCAAAGCAGTAAATGCTTACAGTAAAGCATGAACCATTTAAAACAACCAGATGATAGAAAGAAATAGTTGCGAATTACATGGAAATGATAGCGGATTGTACCGAAATAGCCGCGGCTTGTATGGAGATAATGTTGGATTGCATCGAATAAGCACGGACTGAATGGAATTATTCGCGGATTGTACCGAAATAATTGCGGATTGTATGGAAATAGTATCGAACTGTTGCGAATATGTAAGTGATTGAAGAGAAATGAACATTAGCTTCTACAAAGGGGGCTAAAAACTTAAATTAAAGAGTATGAAACAGGTTCAGATGAACAGAAAACACATGGTTGATGCAACCTTGGTTTTCTTAGACAACAATGTCTCCAAATGGCAAAGTATTGCCAAAATTGGCGAAGTAAAAAACCAACTCGATGCCATTAATCTGGCCATCGACAATGCTGCCGAAGAACAGGAGCAATCGCAGGTGACCATTGGAAAAGTTAAACAGAAACTTAAACACACGATCTGCGAAAAGGCCGATATTTTAAACGATGTAATTGAAGTGTTTGCCCTAATGACGGATAAACCGACACTTGCCGATAAAATGGCCGACAGTGCTAGCGACTTGTTAAAAATGAAAAACGAAGACATGTTGCGCCGGGTGAAACAAATTATTACAGCCGCTAATGAAAACCAAGAGTTGTTAACTGCTGATTATGGCCTTAATGCCGAACAAATTACCGACCTGCAAGCCGACTACGATCATTTTTTGGAGCTAAACGGACAACCCCGCGAATACCAAATTAAATCGAGCGTAGCTACCAAAAGTCTTGAAGATTTATTTGCCGAAACCAACAACCTTTTGGTTAATCAGTTGGACAACTTGATGAAAATATTCAAACGCCGCGACGCTTCCTTTTACAACGGCTACCTAAAAGCTAGAATGGTGGTAGATTATTAGGATGAATAACAAATAAAAACCTCCAAGGTTTTTTAAACCTTGGAGGTTTAAAAATTCAACAGTTATGATACACGAGATAACACAATTTGTAGATTATTTGGCAGATAAAAGTCCTGAGGTTTTTTCCGAAAGTCTTGAATTAAAAGAAGGTTTATATGCTTTCCTTGAAAAAGAAGATGATGAACTGGTAATAAAAGATGAAAATATTTTGAAAGTTGATAAGGATACAGAGCGGAATCAACTTTACGAAGATTTTTTAAGTTTAACAATCAATACAGAGATGTTAAATGCAATGAAGAGTTTTAATTCAGGGCCGAAAATCTTCATTGCCATAGGTTCACCTTTTGGTATTTCTATATCCGGATTGGGTTTGGGAAATGGAATTAACAAACGACATGATGCAGCAGAGGCATATTTTAAAGCTGCTGAAAAATATGTTGATACAGAAAACGAACAACATACTAAATGGATGAATGAATTCAAACGTTTTGTGAATGTTGAAATGTTTGATTTTATTGAAAGCAGGGAAGAATACAAAGCCCTTAAAAAAGGAGATATGTTTTATTTCTTTCTTAAAGAACCTGAGCTTATAGATTATCAAGAAATTCAAACTCGCTTTTTAGCTGAAAAGCTTTTTAATAAAGATAAATTTAATATAAAAAATGAAAGCGGAGAAGTATATGGAATTAGCGATAATCTTAGTGGCTTTAATGATAGTAAGGAATTTCTAAAACATAAAACAGCACCCCTCGATTTAAATTACCGGGTTAATGGAGTAGAAGCAATGAAACTGTACAAGTTTTTCCGCTTACAACAGAAAAACAAAATACTACCTAATCCAATGCCTCTTTTTGTTGATGAAAAAGAATTATCAGAAGAAGCCATCAAATTCTTCAAGAATGATAAGAAAAATGGGCATAAAGAAATTGTAGAGCACTTACTTGAAAACAGAAAGAAGGACTTGCAGAATTACTATTTGATGTTTTTTCACAACGGAATGAAAGGTAGTCGAATTGTTGATTTAGATTTTGTTCCTGTGTTTAGGTATAAAACAGAGGATATGCCTAAAATAAGTGCCATTTTTAAAATGACAAGTAAGAAAGATGGTGAATTATTACGCGATTTTTCAATTGATAACATTTTTCACTTTCAGAAAGTTGTTTTAAATAAAATTTTTAATAACCAATTAATTACAGAAACTAAAAATGGTTTATGGTTAAAATATTTTGATAACATGGATGTGAAGCCGGAATATGGGGCTACAGATGTAGTTGTTGATTTATTTTACAAATATCGAAAAGCATTTTATGATTATGTGTATAAATCAAAACGGCAAGCAATTACTTTCACCATGTTCGATGATATGATGAGACAAAGCATTTTGGATGATATAAGGCACGATAAGGAAAACGATAAAACTTATAGGATTAAAGAAAAACTGAATATCTGGTTTAGTTTAT
>JAEINW010000158.1 GCA_016342715.1 Salinivirgaceae bacterium
AAGTTAAAAGAGGATCATCAGTTAAAACTATTCTAAAAAATGCCTCGTGGGCTTGCCCCGAGGATTATTTACTTTTTGGTGCCAATTAGAAAACTGTTCAATACAATTTTAAAAGCTTTTCTAAGAACAGCTATTTAAATAAACCATGGGAACTAAATTCTAATAATTGATTTGAATACGATTGATTAGATGATTTATGTTTAAAATTAAATAAAATGATAAAAAAATGATTTTTTTCATTTTATTGTTATATAATCTCTGGTTAAAATTTGCTATACTCTTGAAATAATCTATATTTGCATACAACAGAGAGGTTTTATTAATATGTTAACCCAAAAATTACTGATATGAATAAAGCACAATTAATCGATGCAATGGCATCAAAAGCAGGTTTAACAAAAGCAGACTCAAAAAAAGCATTAGATGCATTAATTGACGTTACTAGTGGTACATTGAAATCTGGTGATCGTCTAGCTCTAGTTGGATTTGGATCTTTCTCAGTTAACGAAAGAAAAGAAAGAACTGGTAGAAATCCTCAAAACGGAAACGAAATTGTAATTCCTGCAAAAAAAGTTATTAAGTTTAAAGCTGGATCTGATTTAATGGGTCAGTTACAGTAAAGAATTTTTATTCTATAAAGGGAGTGTATTCGGTACACTCCCTTTTTTTATGTTAGTTTTATTATGAGTGAAATTAAAAATTTAATAAACTATTTAAGTGAATTAATAACCAAAGAGCGGTTTGAGTTATATAATAAAATCTTAGAAAATCGCACCAATTACCTTACGGTAGCGTTGGAAGACATTTACCAGGCACACAATGCCAGTGCAGTTTTAAGAACTTGTGATTGTTTTGGGGTACAAGATGTTCATGTGATTGAAAATAGAAATGTGTATGACGTAAACCCTGAAGTTGCTTTAGGATCATATAAATGGGTGAATATAATTAAGCATAATGAACTAGAGGAGAATACTATTGCTACCATTAATTTTTTAAAAAACAAAGGGTATCGAATTGTAGCTACAACTCCCCATACAAACGATATTGAATTGCATGATTTTGATTTGTCGAAAGGAAAAGCAGCTTTCTTTTTTGGTACCGAGCTTAATGGCTTAACTCCAACCATGCTCAAGCATGCCGATGAATTTTTAAAAATACCCATGTATGGCTTTACTGAAAGCTTTAATGTTTCAGTTAGTGCTTCGGTAATTCTTCATTATTTAACAACAAAACTTCGAAATTCTGATATTAATTGGCAACTAAGCAAAGACGATAGGGATCGAACCATGCTTAAATGGCTCAAAAATTCCATTAAAAAGTTTGACCGTATTTCGGATGATTTTATTTCGAAAAATGGGGGAGATTACCCGTCTATTATTCCGAAATTATAAGCTTTTTAATCCAGCGATCCTTTTCACTTTCAACAGTTATGTAATATATTCCTTGGTTTAAATCAGCTAAATTAATTTCAAGAACCTTGAGGTTTGATGCATTGGCTGTTTTTTGTAATTGACCCAAATGATTATATATTTTTATTGAGCAATTTGAAAGGGGCTCATTATTAAAATCAATAAATAAACGAGTGTTCGCAGGGTTTGGATAAATAGAAACCCCTTCGTTATTTAATTGATCAGAAATAGAAATATGATTGTAATAATCAATTACCCTTTGAGAATTTTTAAGTAAATCGTCATAATTATCACCAATAACAAGGGCAAACGGAATTTCAACAGAATCATTTTCAGGAATAATAAATTCTGGACTTGTTAACATGGTTACTACGTCTATGGAATCGCCATCATTGCCAGCAAAGGGGCGCGAATTGGTCATTGTGAACCATTTGATGGGATTTGAGAAGCTTGAAGTTATATCAATCCCTCCATTGCCACCTTCAATATAATCAAAACCATAGGGAATTGCACTTCCAGAACCTAAATACAAAATGCCGGCATAAAGCACATTGGTTGAATTGCTATAGGTGTAAAATAAATTTTGCTCGCTATTAAATGCAGCCTGATTATTTGAATAACCATTTAAATCCCAGTCGGTAAATATGCTTAGTCTAAGTGATTCAATAGCTTCTATTCCAGTATTTTTCACTATGTATTTATGTAGTATAAAATCATTTAATGGCTCAGTACTTATTAATTCAGATATTTGTGTAACCAATATATTGTGACTCCATAAATCAGCTTCTGGAGCATAAGTTGTTTTGCCTTGTAAGGTTTCGTTTGAAAATGAGGTATCAATAATACTTTCAGTTGCAAAGTCCATATGGTCGAGAATTGTGCTTAAAATATTTTCACTATCTGTACCCAAAATAATACCGGCTTCATTTAATAAGTTTGCTCCATTTTCATAAATAAAACCAGTTCCAATTTTTTCATTTCTATTGTAATATCCAATTTTACCATTGCTTGATAAGGTGGTAGAAATAGTGCCATTTGAAACATCAACATACGACCGATTGATGATTTTTTCAAATATTTGAAAATCATTATATCCGGCATCTTGCATTTCAAACGTAAATTCCACGTTATGATCAGAGGGAATGTCGTTATCAATTTTAAAAACAAATGGATTGTTTACGTTATTTATTGATTCAAAAGCGTCCATTTGACCGGTTCCAATAACGTTGTTTAAAGGCGTTACATGTTCTGATGTTGTTGTTAGGCGAATAAGAGTATTTGTAACCTGAGCTAAATAATTTGTAGCTGAAAAGCTAACTCGTAAAGTGTCGCCAGCAATTAATGCAATGTTTTGGTTTGCAGAATAATCAAGGTTTGATATTCTAATGGATGGCATGTTGTAGGTAGTCAATGCTTTTAATGCATTGATTCGTCCGGAACCCAATTTTCTATAGTAAAATACATTTTCCGAAAGGGTGTCAATGACATCGGTGGTCACCCTTATTTGCTCACCCAATTGAATGCCTGATAATTCAGGTCGATATGATTTTAATAAGCCAGCCAAACCAGCAGTGATTGGTGCTGAATATGAGGTGCCATTTCCAGAAGAGTATGAATTGTTATTGTTTGTGGAATAAATACCTTCTCCTGGAGCACAAACATCCACTTCTTTCCCATATGTTGATTTGTCCCATTTATAATCGTATTGGTTAGTTGCAGCAACATTCAGAACCCAGTCGCATGAGGCGGGATAAAACGGCACATCATTTTTATCATTACCTGCAGAGGCAATTACCAAACAGTTTTTGTAGTTGGTGGCGTAATCAATAATATCATCACATAAATGAGATTTGAAAGTACTACCCCAGCTACAGTTAATTATATCGCAATCATGATCAGCGGCGTAAACAATTCCTTCATAAGATCCTGATAATACAACGGCTCCATTTATTAAAATATCTTTTGCAATTTTAATGGGTAAAATTTTGGTATTGTAGCCGATACTAGCAATTCCAATTTCGTTATTTGTTACAGCTGATGCTAATCCACAAACCCGAACTCCATGGCTACTGGTTAAAAATTGAGGATTGTTGTCGTTATTGGCTAAATCCCATCCTCTGAAATTGTCAATAAATCCATCATAGTCATCGTCAATTCCATTAATAGGGTCGTCGTAGTTGTATTTGAAATTTGCTTGTAAATCGAGGTGATAAAAATCGGTTCCGGTATCAACAATACCAATTACAATATTGGTATCTCCCGTACATATTTCATGTGCTTCAAAAGCTTTAATAAGCGGTAAGTAGTATTGAGATCCAACATATTCATCATTTGGTTCTTCAAAAACTTTGGGCAAGTAATACAATTCAGCATATGCTATTTCAGCAAGGTTATTTAATTGAGATAAAATTTGTTGAATATTTTTCTCGTTTTTTAACTCCATTTTATAGATTGAGGAAAGGTCGTATTTTGAGGGGATATCCTTCTTTTTATAATTGAAATTTGATAATAATGGAGTTATCGATTTGAACGCTATGTTTTCAATAGATTTTATTTTTTCAGCACCTTTTGCATAATTATTTGTATTAAACCGGACAATTATTGTGTTTGCTAAATGAATTTTGTGCTGAGAGAATGCAGAAAAATAAAGCAATCCAAGTATCGTTATTGCAATAATTCTTTTCATCATTATTTTGTTTGTTTTTATTGCAATTTACCATATAAATACTGTAAAAGAAATCTTTCAGATACATAAATTTTTATTGAAAACTTCTATATATTTGAGTGGAATAGAATCTTAAACGTTAGATTAGATGCAATTTCTATTTAATTATTGATGAATTGTTATTTTTTAATGGTTATATTTGCATATTAAGTGATTAACCGAATGAATATGAACTGTATTATTATAGATGACGATCCTTTAAGTAGGAAAATAATTGAAGGTTTTATTGAAAAAACCGATACTCTGAATTTATTAGGCTCTTTTGACAATGCCATATCAGCTTTTAATATTTTTAAAGGTAACCAAGAAGTCGATTTAATATTTTTAGATGTTGAAATGCCAGAAATGACAGGGTTAGAATTTTTAAATACCTTGGATTCTCCACCAATGATTATTATTGTATCGGGGCAAGAAAAATATGCACTTGAAGCCTTTGAATATGATGTAGTTGATTATTTATTAAAACCTCTTTTTTTAGCAAGGTTTTATAAATCAGTAAATAAAGCTCAAAATAGATTTCAAGATAAAGAGAGTATTTCTAAACTTCCTGAAGAAATATTTATTAAGAAAAAGAATTCAACTTTAGTTCGCTTGCGTTATGATGATATTCTTTGGGTTGAAGCTTTAGAGAATTATGTGACAGTAAGTACTTTTAAAGAGAAATTTACTATCCATTTTACAATGAAAGCTATTGAGAACAAATTGCCAACTACAAAATTCAAGAGAGTGCATCGTTCGTATATAGTTAATATTAATCAGATTGAGTTAATTGAAGATAACAATGTGATTATTAAAGTTGATAATGGTACTAAAGTTATACCTATTGGTAAATCGTACCGAGACAATTTAATGGATGATTTGAATTTAATTTCAAAATAGAATTTTACACAAAATGGTTTCACAACGCACCTTATTCTTACAACACGTAGGACAAACTTCTCCATGTCCAATGGCTTTAGAAATTGAAAGAGCTAAAGGCATTTATTTATACGATAAAAATGGTAAAGAATATATTGACTTAGTTTCTGGAGTTTCGGTTAGTAATGTAGGGCATTGTCATCAAAAAGTTGTTGATGCGGTTAAAAAACAGGCTGAAACATACATGCACCTTATGGTGTATGGAGAATATGTGCAAGAGCCACAAGTTAATTTTGCAAAAGCAATCATTGATAATTTACCCTCATTTTTCGAAAGTGTATTTTTTGTAAATTCTGGCAGCGAAGCTATTGAAGGAGCCATGAAACTGGCTAAGAGATATACAGGCAAAAGAGAGATTTTAGCATTTAAAAATGCTTACCATGGAAGTACTCAGGGAGCTTTAAGTATATATGGCGGAACGGAACTAACTAAATCATTTCAGCCTCTTTTACCCGAAGTCGATTTTATGGAATTCAATAATATTGAATCGCTTAGCAAAATAACAGAGAAGACGGCTTGTGTTGTAATGGAAGTTATTCAAGCAGAAGGAGGTATTTATTCTGCCGATGTTGATTTTTTAAACGCTGTGCGTAATAAATGTGATGAAACTAATACTTTGTTAGTTTTTGACGAAATTCAAACAGGGTTTGGACGAACTGGTGAATTATTTGCATTTGAACATTATAACATTATTCCTGATATCTTGTGTACAGCTAAAGGTATGGGAGGTGGTATGCCCATAGGTGCATTTATATCATCGAAACAAATAATGAGTACCTTAACTAGTAATCCAGCCTTGGGTCATATCACAACATTTGGTGGCCATCCGGTATCTTGTGCCGCAGGATTAGCAAGTTTAAATATTGTTCTTGATAATAATCTTTGTGAAAAATCGAAGGCAAAAGCCGAATTATTTCGAAAGTTATTAAAACATGATGCCATTGATCATATTCGTGGCAAAGGATTGTTTTTAGCAGTTGAATTAAAAGAAAACATTAAAGTAGATGCATTTTTTAAGGCATGTATAAAAAGAGGGGTTATTTTTGATTTCTTTTTGTTTAATAATTCAGCATTCCGGATAGCACCCCCATTAATCATTAGTGATGAGGAGATTATTAAAGTTTCTAAAATGTTGCTTGAAGCAATGGATGAAATAGTTCAGGATTAATGTAATTATTTTAATTTTGCACCGTTTCATTACTTAAATGATTTTGTAAATTATTATGGTTCAGAAAAATATTTTAGCACTTCTTTTAGTAACACTTCTATTTAATAATTTTATTCATTCAGCTGAACCAATTGATAGTACGCTTTTTGAGGATGAATCATTAATTAGAGGTTTGGCCAGAGAGCTTTCTGAAATCCGTTTTAATGATAGATTACTTCAAACAAAGAATGATCAATTAATTGAAGTTTTTGAAAAGGCTTTAAATAAAAGGGGGTCTTTTAATTATTCATTTGATACCATAATTCCAATTAATCAAATTCAATCAGAAGATGGTCTTGTAAAGATATTCACTTGGAATACTTTGAATGCCTTGGGAAAGTTTAATCAATATGGTTTTTTACAATATTATTCTAAAGATAAGGATAAGGTTTTTACTTATCGGCTGAATGATAAATCAGAAATGTATGAAAAACCACAAAATGAGAATTTAACTCCTGATAATTGGTTTGGTGCTGTTTATTACGAAATTCTTGAATCAAAATATCAAAAATCGACACTTTACACTTTAATTGGATGGGATGGGAATGATATCACATCCAATAAAAAAGTAATAGAGTCCTTGGTGTTTACTGAATCGGGGAAAGCAAAGTTTGGAAAGCCTGTGTTTTTATTTGGTAGAAAAAAAGTAAAAAGAGTGGTTTTTGAGTATTCTCGAATGGCAAATATGATGATCACATACGATGAAAATTTGAAAATGATTGTTATGGATCACTTATCGCCAAACAATCAAATTCATCAAGGCAACTTTAAACAATATGGACCTGATTTTTCATACGATGCCTTAATTTACAATAATGATTATTGGGAATACATCGCCGATATTGATTTCAAAAGAGAACCTAAAAAAAAACCATTTTTAAAAACACTCTTTGGAAGAAAGTCTGAATAATTGACTTTTCATTATTATTATTTTCTTAAATTGGTTGATAATAATATTTAAATACAGAAAATTGAAAATTTCAAACGACATACGCATTCATATTGTAGAAGATGATCCGGTTCAGGCTCAGGTTTTACAAGATAAATTGCTTGAGTTTAATTCAGAATATAATTTACGATGCTTTAAAAGCGGTGAAGAATTATTTTCATATTTCAAAAATGGATATGAGAAAAATAAATACAATTATATAATTCTCGATTATTTTTTGCAAACTTCTGAAAATACTGAAGCGCTTAATGGAATGGAAATTATAGCACAACTTGAAAATAATTTACCCAAAGTGAAAATAATTTTGTATTCAGCGTATGAAAATGATGATGACACAAAATTTGATGAGATTAAAAAGAAATCCAACGTTATCGATTTTGTAAAAAAATCTATTCATTCTTATTCAAGGCTTCAAAATATTATTCGATTCGATTTTAGCCATGAGTCGCTCATTCGTAAGCGGCGTAGATTTCAATTTGCTATGCTTGGTTTTGTTGTTACTCTTGCCTTGGCTACATTATATTTTTTTTCCACCAGTTTTTTCTATTAATCTGTCTTTTTGTCTTTTTTGTTTTTAATAAATGACAGCATGTCTTTTTAGTGTGAATGGCATTTTCTTTGAATAGCGCTTAAAACAATTTGTTAACATAAAATATTTAAGATATGCAAAAAGGAAAAATTGGTGTTACTAGTGAAAACATCTTCCCAATTATTAAGAAATTTCTTTATTCCGATCATGAAATATTTCTACGCGAAATCGTTTCAAACGCTGTGGATGCAACCCAAAAAATGGCTGCTGTAACTTCGGCAGGTGAATATAAGGGCGAATTGGGAGATACTACGGTTAGAGTTGCAGTGGATAAGGAAAAGAAAACCATTACAATATCTGATCATGGTATTGGTATGACTGAAGAAGAAGTGGATCAGTATATTAACCAAATTGCATTTTCAAGTGCTGGTGATTTCTTAGAAAAGTATAAAGACGATATTAATGCCATTATTGGTCATTTTGGTTTAGGCTTTTACTCTGCTTTTATGGTTTCTGAGAAAGTTGAAATTGTAACGAAATCTTACAAAGAAGGTTCTAAAGCCGTTCGTTGGAGCTGCGATGGTAGTCCTGAATTCACTATGGAAGAGGCTGAAAAAGACGAGTTTGGTACTGAAATTACCTTGTTTGTTGATGAGGAAAGTATCGAGTTTCTTGAAGACTCAAAAATTAATGGACTATTAACCAAATATTGTAAATTCTTGCCAATTCCTATTGCTTTTGGAAAAGAGCAAGAATGGAAAGAAGATAAAATGGTTGATACGGGTGTCGATAAAATCATTAATAATACTGAACCAGCTTGGACTAAAAAACCGGTAGATTTAAAAGAAGAAGACTACAATGCCTTTTATAAAGAATTATATCCTGTTCATGAGGATCCATTATTCAACATTCACTTAAATGTAGATTATCCATTCAACCTAACAGGGATTCTTTATTTTCCAAAAATTAAAAGCAACATTGAAATTCAAAAGAATAAAATTCAACTTTATTGCAATCAGGTATTTGTTACCGATAGTGTTGAAGGTATTGTTCCTGAATTTTTGACCTTGTTACATGGGGTTATCGACTCGCCAGACATTCCTTTAAATGTATCGAGAAGTTACTTGCAAAGCGACTCCAATGTTAAAAAGATTTCAAGTCATATTACAAAAAAAGTGGCCGATCGATTGGCTGAAATATTTAAGAGCGACCGTCCCGATTTTGAGGCCAAATGGGATAGCTTAAAGCTTTTTATTGAATATGGAATGTTGAGCGATGAGAAATTCTATGAAAGAGCTCAGAAATTTGTATTGTTCAAAAATGTAGATGGCAAATATTTTACCTTAGAGGAATACGAAAATCTAATTAAAGAAAATCAAACAGACAAAAATAAATCATTGGTTTATTTATATGCTACTGAAAAAGATGAGCAGTTTTCATACATTCAGGCGGCTAAAGATAAAGGATATGATGTTTTGTTAATGGATGGACATCTTGATGTTCACTGGGTGAATCAAATGGAGCAAAAATTTGAGAATTCAAGATTTGTTCGCGTTGACTCAGATGTTATTAGCAAGTTAATTCCAAAAGAAGATGAGGCTGAAGTTAACTTATCTGAAAATGAAAGAAATGAATTAATTCATGTTATTCAAGCGGTAACCCCAGAAAAAGGACATTACCTGGTGAATTTTGAAGATTTAGGTGAAAGTTCAAAACCTATGATAATTACTCAAAATGAATTTATGCGCCGAATGAAAGATATGGGGGGTATGAGTGGAATGAATTTTTATGGCGACATGCCTGATAGTTTCAACTTGGTTGTAAATACATCGCATCCTTTGGTTCAAAAAGTTTTATCTCAGGAGCAAAAAGCCTTGGGTAAAGATTTAGAAGCTATTCGATCTGAGAAAACTCCTTTAACAGAGGAAAAAGCAACACTTGAAAAAGAAAAGGAAGGTAAAAAAGAAGAAGAAATTTCTCAAGCAACAAAAGATAGAATTGAGGAGATTAATAAAGCTATTACTGATATTTCTAACAAAGAAAAGGAAAAATTAACGGCCTTTGGTAAGAAAAGTAAATTGGCTAAACAATTGGTTGATTTGGCTTTATTGGCAAACAATATGTTAAAAGGTGAAGAACTTAACGTTTTTGTTACCAGAAGCATTGAGTTGATTAAATAGTTATTGTGAAATAATATTAAAGGCAGATTTTACGAAATCTGCCTTTTTTTATTGTTATACTTGAAAGTGATTCGTTTTTGTTGGCTGTTTGCAAAATTGAATTTTAAATGGAGTAAATGGTTTTTTTTACCAACACCACTGCAACAAGATGCTGTGGATGTTTGCTGGTAGGTCTTGTTATCCCTTATTCGTGGCACGACTTTAAGTCGTACAACGAATAGTTTTCAATTTCAATGCGGCAGATCATGTAAAGCTTGCTGATTGGCCTGAAAGTAGTAAAGTAGATTTAGTTCAAATGATTATTTGTATATGGCTGAAAGCCATAAATAATATAGCTTAGGGCAACGCCCTAAGTTGTTTGTTATTAACAACAAGCGATGCAAGCATAATATTGATTTTTATGAAATTATCTTCATGCATCGCCATATTTAATATTAAATATCTTGGTGATTTTATTTTAACCCCCAACTTTTTAATGTGATCCTTTATCAGCGTTCTCTTCTTTCAATTTTAAAGGGTGCTGATAAAGTCTTTTATTTTTTAGACGCCCTCTTTATTTTAAAACAAGGTTCGTATTTCTGATTTTAAATAATTTATGGCATCTAGTGTTGGATCTTTCTTTTTATCAAGCATCTTTTCAAGGATGAGTTGACTAAGTTGAATAGCAGGGGCACCTGGTTTAACCCCAATGGCATTTTGATTAATTAGTCTTACAATGTTTTCTTTGGCTGTTCTAATCATTTCCCAAGCTTTATCGCTAATATATAATTGATGCGCCATATTATGCTCGAATTCGAATCGTATAGCTTTCAGCAAGGCATTTTGCAATTCCTGATTTACCATTCCTTTTTTTTGAGTTCGTAACACTAATGATTGAGGAGAAATTCTCTCAAGGAATAAAACCATTCTTTCGTAAGCTTGAATTCTAATTGGTGTAATTGTTTTCTGATTGTTTAGTACAACTTGAACTTTTCGTTGGTCGCGCTCGTTTTGAACTAGCTTGTGCAATACGGTATATGCTGTTATAAAAACAATCAATGCAGGAATAGTATATTTTAAAATTTCAAATATCATATTTAAAAATTTGGCTTAATTTATTAATCGAAAAAATTAGGAATTCTTTTCATCTCTGGCTTTTTTTGCTTGTTCCAATTGCAATCCTTTTAACCTTAAAAAATGATTTAAAGCTTTGTTTATTAATTCCGAAATTTCAATATTTTCAAACTCCGCAAGTAATTCAAGTTTTTTAAGTATTGCATCTTCAATTAACGAAGGAGATTCCGACTTATTGCTTGGCTCATTGCTTTCGTGCTTTATAAAACCAGTATTTGATAATAAAGCTTCCTGAAATTGTTGGATATTTTTTTTATTTTTTTTCACCATAATTCGAAATAAATTCTTTAGCTGCATTTAAATAATCAAACGATCCCCGGCTGTTTGGAGCATATTCAAAAATTGATTGACCAAACGCAGGAGCTTCCATTAATGCAATATCTTGACGGATATAGCTGTTAAAAAGTTTGTCTTTTAATATGCTGTTTTGAGCAATGTTACTAACAACTGCTTGTCCAAATTTAGTTCTTGGTCGGTATTTAACAAACAAAATTCCGCCTAATTTTAATTTTGTATTCATTCGTAACTTAACCTTTTCAGCAGTTTGTAATATTCTATCTAAGCCAATAAATGCATAATTTTCAGCTTGCATGGGAACTAAATAATAATCGGCGGCAACTAATGAATTAATTGCTAGTGTGCCCATGCTTGGTGGACAATCCATCAAAATAAAATCAAAGCTATTGTATTGTCCTAAAATTTCTTTTAGAAGGAATTCTCGGCCGGGTTCATTATTTATTTGATATTCATAATCGAGTAAATTGCTAGATGCTGGTAAAATTGATAGTCCTTCACATTCTTTGATGCTTTCAGAAAAAGCTTTTTTGTTCAATAAAACCTCACCTATATGTCCTTGAATGTCATCTATTTGTAATGAGTTTGTTAGGTTGCACTGACTGTCTAAATCTATCAATAGTACTTTGTACCCTAACTTTTTTAGGGCTGCTCCCATATTTAATGCGGTGGTGGTTTTTCCCGTTCCACCTTTATTGTTAATAATTGATATTGCTTTAGCCATACTATCTAATTTATGCTTATGGCTAATTTAGCAAATATAATTGGATGTTTGAAAATTTTGGATTGTATAAAAAAACAGGCAAACAATTATGAATGCCTGTTTTCGGGTTTTAAGGGTTTTATTAGGCAACAAAAAGTTTCTCTTCGATAAAATTTATAGTATTGTCAATGGTTTGAAGTTTTGGTATGTCATTATCATATATTTCAATGTTAAAACGGGCTTCTAAAAAAAACAGGAAGATATTCATATCAAAAGTGTCGAATCCTAAATCATGGCTTAATCGAGCAGGTAACAATACTTCAGATCGTGGAATGCCCATTTTACGTAATATTCTTGATATTCCGATGATACCCTGCCAGTTATTCCGATGAAACCCTGCCAGTTTTTTTTATTGATTTCTGCAA